>JBJEQT010000031.1:0-20161 GCA_051881895.1 Oscillospiraceae bacterium | reverse complement strand
TTTTTCATTTGTACCGTTGTACTCGGAAAAGTCATCTCTTGATCCTCCATTCCGGCTGGCCGCGTCTGGTTTCTGATTTGTTAGAAACAAAAGGAGTTAAGAATATTCTTCTCAACTCCCCGCTGTCACATTAGGAGCCGATGCGCCCGGTACTTTCGTGCCGGAGGCACGCATATCCCCCTCTGTCTTCCTCTTTAATATATGATATTGCTCAAAACTTCAGATATTCCTGAATTTTCGTAATAACCTGTCCAATCATGGCGAAAATGCCCGTTCCTGTACTGTTGTTTTTCGCGGTAACAACATCCTGGGAAGAAAGGTTTATATACGCAACCTGATAATTTTCCAGCTTTGTAAGTCCCAATTCATTGGCCGCCGTTTGCGCAATGGCCTCGTTGGACATTTTCATATCCAATTCCCGATTCAGCCGCGCATTTTCATTCTGCAGAAGTTCCAACTGGGCGGTCGTTGCGGTAATTTCGGCGCTGACCTCGGCGATCATTGCGTTATTATACAAAAGCAGCGCTGTGATTGCCACCACCATCATGGCAACCATCACAAGAGTGATCGGTCGGACACCATACACGGATTTTACCGGCTGCGCCCGATGAACGACCTGCATTTTTGGCTGCTTTTCGGGTTTTGGCTCATAACGCGACAGGTCATAAGCCTGATTTCCCAAGGCCATTTCCTTCACCCTTTCTGCTTCTTTTGATTTATGCTTCCTGATTTTTTTCAATAATGCGCAGCTTTGCGCTGCGGCTTCTGCGATTTTCCGCCAATTCTTTTTCTGTCGGCGTAATCGGCTTCCGGCTGACCAGAACGCCACGCGGCTTTTTCCCACACACGCACACCGGAAAATCCGGCGGGCAGGTACAGCCTTTTGCAAAATCCGCAAACTTCTGTTTGACCATCCGGTCTTCCAGGGAGTGGAAGGTAATAACGGCAAATCTGCCGCCCGGATTTAAAAAGTCAAACGCTTGGTCCAAAACCTGAGACAGGGCGTCCAGTTCGCCATTCACGGCGATGCGGATAGCCTGAAAGGTTTTTTTCGCGGGATTTTTTTCCCGCCGGGCGGAATAGGGCATCGATTCCCTGATAATATCCGCCAGCTGCCCGGTTGTCGTAATCGGCGCTTTTGATCTCGCTTTTTCTATATTTTTCGCGATGCTGAAAGCGTACTTTTCTTCGCCGAATTCCCGGATGATCCGGGTCAAATCTTCGACGGAATAGGTGTTGACCAGATCCCGGGCACTGGGTCCGGTCTTACTCATGCGCATATCCAACGGCGCGTCCTGGTGGTAGGAGAATCCTCTCTCCGCTGTGTCCAGCTGATAGGAAGAAACTCCAAGATCCAGTAAAATGCCGTCGACACCGGTAATCCCCCGCTCCTTTAGCGTACAGCACAGATCTTTGAAATCCGCCTGTATTACCGTAGCCTGCGCATAAGGCGCAAGCCTCTGTCCTGCAATGTTTACTGCGTCCGGATCCTTATCCAGCGCAAACAGCTTACCGCTTGTCAGACGTTTTGCAATCTGGCAGGAATGTCCAGCCCCTCCTGCTGTCCCATCCACATAAATACCGTCCGGTCGGATGGCAAGGCCCGCAATGCTCTCTTCCAGCATCACAGAATAATGGGAAAATTCCATTGTTCCGCTCCTTTCGGCATGCCTGTGGTTAGAATCCCAACTCCTCCATCGCCTGTTCAATGGTCTCGGCAGTCAGCTCCTGGCAGTTCTGGTTCCATCTTTCTTTATCCCAGATTTCCGCCCGGCTGGAGGCGCCGATGATCATGATATCTTTTTCCAGGCCCGCGTGTTCCCGCAGTTTTGCGGGGATAACGATGCGCCCTTGTTTGTCCACTTCCACATCTGCGGCGCCGGCGAAAAAATACCGCTGCAGCGTCCGGGATTTGGAAAGGGGAAGTTCTTTTATTTTTCTCTCAAGGTTTCCCCATTCTTCCATGGAATATACAAACAGGCAGCCATCCAGGCCTTTCGACAGGATAAAGCGGTCGCCCAAATCGGTTAAAAGCTTGGCGGGAAAATTGACGCGTCCTTTTTGATCGAGCGTATGCGCATACTCACCGATCAACATTCTTCCCACCATCCTCTCTTTTTATTACTTTTTAACCACTTTGCACCACTTTACACCACTGTAACTCCATTATAACCAGTTCTTTTTTTAAATGCAACATTCCTGTTCAAAAAAAAATGAAATTTTTCGATTTTTCCTGAACTTTTTTGGGGCCTTTTTCTAATCTTTTTTCTTTTCCGCCGGGCGTCTTTTGTTTTTGCGTCTTTGTCCATTTCTTGACTTTTTTGGGGTTTCAGCATAAAATAACACCAGCAGACGTAAACCAAAGGAGGCATCTCATTGAAACAGCAAGCACAAGAGATTTTCAAACATCTTGCGCCCCTGATCGGCAACACCCCTCTTCTGGAGATCCATTGTACCTACAAGGGTCGATGTCTGCGCATTTTTGCAAAAGCAGAAGCTTACAACCTCACCGGAAGCATCAAGGACCGGGTGGCTTATTACATTTTAAAAAAAGCATATGAAACAGGCGCCATCAAACCGGGCATGTCAATTGCGGAAGCGACCAGCGGAAACACCGGCATCTCCTTCGCCGCCGTGGGCGCTGCGCTGGGGCATCCGGTAATCATTTACATGCCTGACTGGATGAGCCGGGAACGCATCGCCATGATGGAAGGCTATGGAGCGACCGTCCGGCTGGTTTCAAAAGAAGAAGGCGGTTTTCTCGGTTCGATTCGCATGACCGAGGAACTGGCCCAAAAAGGCAATGTTTTTCTGCCGAAACAATTTTCCAATCTGGACAACAGCGCGGCGCATTACGAAACCACCGGTGCGGAAATTCTGCGTCAGTTAAGTGAGCTGGGGCTTCAGCCTGACGGCGTGGTAGCCGGCACCGGCACCGGCGGCACCATCATGGGAATCGCTCAGCGCCTGAAAGAATTCAATCCCGGCTGCCGGGCTTTTGCGTTGGAGCCGCTGAACTCCCCCACTCTTTCCACCGGATATAAGGTCGGGAAGCACCGCATCCAGGGCATTTCCGATGATTTTATCCCCGACCTGTTGAAATTGCCCGAGCTGGACGGCGTTGTTTCCGTAGATGATGGCGATGCCATCATCGCGGCGCAGATGCTTTCCCGTCATCTGGGAATCGGCGTAGGGGTATCTTCCGGCGCCAACCTGATCGGAGCGATTATGGCGGCGGAGCGGATGGGCGGCGATCCTGTCATCGTGACCGTTTTTGCCGATGATAATAAAAAGTATCTGTCCACTGATTACGCAAAAGAAGAACCCATGAAAGACAGCTACTATACAAAAGATCTGACACTTGATCAGGTCATTGCACACCGATAAATTCGTTTCAAACGTCTGCTGTGAAAAAAAGCTGATTCGCGAAATTCGCGAATCAGCTTTTCCTTTTAATGCACAAACACAGGTTTCGTTGGATTTTCCCGGCGCTCCTCCTCGTCGGCCAGCGCACGGCGGAATTGGGTTTCGTACAGTTCTCGGTACACACCGTCCTGTCCCACCAGTTCCCGGTGGGTTCCCCTTTGTACAATTCTCCCCTGTTCTACCACCAGAATTTCGTCCGCCGCCATAATCGTGGACAGCCGGTGCGCAATGACCAGGCTGGTACGCCCTTGCAGCAGCGGATTGATCGCGTCCTGAATCAGGCTTTCCGAAATGGAATCCAGCGCGGAAGTCGCCTCATCCAGAATCAGCAGCCTGGGGTCTTTTAAAATCACCCGGGCGATGGAAACCCTCTGCTTTTCGCCTCCGGAAAGCTTAATACCCCGGTTGCCGACCAGCGTATCGTACCCTTTGGGCAAGCCCGCGATAAAATCGTGGATATTGGCCCGGCGGCACGCTTCCATCATCTGTTCTTCTGTCGCGTTGGCATTGGCATATAACAGATTCTCCCGGATGGTTCCGTTAAACAGATAAGTATCCTGAGTCACCACGCCTATGTTTTTCCGCAGCGTTTCCAAATCAATATTCCGAATATCCTGCCCATCCAGCGTGATTTTCCCCTCTGTCACGTCATACAATCGGGGAATCAGGTTGATGATCGTGGATTTTCCGGCGCCGGACGGCCCGACGATCGCTACAGAACGCCCCGCTTTTACGCAAAAGTTTAAATCGGTCAAAACCGGCTGCCCGGCATCGTAGAAAAATCCCACATGGCAAAATTCCAAATCACCTTTGATCGACTCCGGTTTTACCGCGTAGGGACGGTTTTCCACTTCTACCGGCATGTCGAAATAATCAAAGATGCGGGTGAAAAGCGCCATAGACCGTATGACATCCACCTGGATATTCAAAAGCGAGTTGACCGGCTGGTACATGCGGTTGAGCAGCGCCACCATAACCGTGATGTCACCGACCGTCAGGCTGGTGCTGCCCATTTTGATAATAAGCAGGCCGCCAACCAGATAGATCAGCATCGGGCCCATGCTGGTAAAGGTGTTCATCGCCACCCGGAACCACCGCCCTGCCATGCTTTCTTTTACATTCAGGCGCGTCATCTCCCGGTTGGCTTTTTGATATTTTTCGTATTCTGGCTGTTCATTGGTAAACAGTTTCACCAGCATCTGGCCGCTTACGCTCAGCGTTTCGTTGAGAATTTGGTTGATCTCGTCGTTTTTCTCCTGAGATTTTAGTGCCAAAGTCCATCGGGTCTTTCCCACTCGCTTGGTCGGCAGGACAAACAGCGGCACGATGATAATTCCCACTGTAGCCAAAATCCAGTTTTTCTGGTACATGGCAACTACCGAAGTGGCCAGCACAGCAATGTTGCTTAAGATGCTGGTCAGTGTATTGGCAATCACGCTCTGCACGCCGGAGATATCGCTGGTCATGCGGGTGATCACATCTCCCTGTTTGCTGGTTGTGAAAAACCGGTGGGACATTTTTTGCAGATGGGCGTACATCTGATTGCGCATATCATAGGTAATATGCTGCGCCACCCAGGTATTCAGATAACTCTCCAGCACGCCGATGAGGTTCGACAGCAGCAAAACCGCGAAAGAAAGCAAAATCAGCTGCACCAATACGCCAAAATTTCTGCCAATAAGCCCCTCGTCAATGATCTTACCGGTCAAAATCGACGGGAGCAATCCAAAAATAGAAGACAGCACAATGGCAGCAAGCACCAAAAGCAGTTTTGGCCAGTAGGGAAGCAGATAGGAAAAAACGCGTTTTAATAATTTCCATGTAATCTTCGGCCGATTCTTTTTTTCCTCTTCGGTTAAAAACCGGTTCGGCCCCCGCATTCCTCCCGGGCCTCCTGGCGGCATAAGCACTCCTCCTTTTGTTCTTTTTCCAGGCAGTCAATCAGCTTCTGGCAAATGGTGTTGAGCTGCTGCGTTTCCTGCTCGCTCAAGCAGTTCAAAAGCGCTTTTTGATAAGGATGCCTGTTTTCCTTTTGTTCTTTTACCCGACGTTGTCCCTGTTCTGTCAGCCACACACGGGAGATTCTTGCATCTTTTTCATCCCGCTGCCTGCGGATATCCCCCTGCGTTTCCAGTCGGGACAACATTTCGCTTAAAGAAGACGGGCGGATGTCCAAAAGTTCTGTCAACTCTCTGGCGCTTGCGCCTTCATGGCCGGCAATCGTTTCCATCAGCCTCCCGTAGCCATGAAAATGGTGTGGTCCGTGATGATGGGATTGCCCCCTGCGAAGCGCGCGCATCAGACGAAACAAGCACTCCAACGGTTGTTCTTGTTCTTTCATAAAGTCCTCCTAATTATTCGGTACCTAATTTTTCATCTCTATAATACTTTGGTACCGAACGATTGTCAAGTGATTTCTGCCAAATAAAAAAGGATGGAATGCCAACATTCCATCCTTTTTTATTTTCCCGATTTTATTTTTGCAAATTTCTGCTGGAAGATTTAACCGCTTGATAGGTCGAACGAACATCTCCCAACGCTTTGGACAGGGTCTCTTCCGTGCTTTTCAGCATGGTTTCCGCGAACTCCTGGGATGCCTGCCGCATTTCCCGGGCTTTGATTTGGGCCTGGGACAATATCTCCGTTGCGCGGGTCTGTGCCTGTTTGGTGATCTCTTCCTGTTCCACCAAAGCCTTGGCATGATCTTCTGCCTTGCGGACGATATCTTCCGCCTCTTTTTTCGCCACGCTGATAATGTCCGCCCGATCTGCCACGATCTGCTTTGCCTGCTTGATCTCCGCAGGCATATTCAAGCGGATATCATCGATCAGGTCCCGCACCTTTTCCGCGTCGACAACGCACCGGCCGCCTGTCAACGGCAGATTCCACGCGCGGTCCAGCATTTCGTCCATCGCATCCAAAATATCATCAATATTCATCATAGGTAACCCCTCCCTTAAGCTGCTGTTTTACGGCAAAACCGGCACATACCGGCAAAGCGCATTTTGTTTTTCACTGTATCTCTTTTTTGCACAAACGCCCGGCTACTTTGTCCACAATCTGCGGCGGCAAAAAATCAGAAATATCCCCGCCAAACTGGGCAATTTGTTTGACCAGGCTGGAACTCAAGTACATATTCTGCGAAGCGGTCGTTAAAAACACCGTGTCCGCCGCCGGGTTGAGCTTTTTATTGGCCAGCGCCATCTGGAATTCATACTCAAAATCCGATACCGCCCGCAAGCCTTTCACAATGGCAACTGCGCCCACATTCCGGACATAGTCGGCCAGCAGGCCCGAAAAGGTATCGACCTCCACGTTGGGCAGGTCGTCGCCGATCACTTCACGGATCATTTCCACCCGCTCTTCTGGCGTAAAACTCGGCGTTTTGGCAGCATTGATTACCACCAGAACGATCACTCTGTCAAATAATTTTGAAGCCCGCGTCACAATGTCCAAATGGCCTTTGGTCACCGGATCAAAGCTGCCGGGGCACACCGCAATTCTCATCCGCTACTCCTCTTCCAAAACCCGATAGGTGTGAATCATCGCTTTTCCGTACCGGCGGGTCTTGATCAAAGAGAATCCACCCGCCTCTTTGGGCATTTCTTCGTGCCAGTCGGTTTCGCACAGGATGATCCCGCCGGGCGCCATCTGCTGCGCCACCAGCGGAAGCGCCGCCTGCGCCAGTCCCTGATTGTAGGGCGGATCGATAAAAGCGATATTGTATTCCCCGCCACCAAGCTTTAAAAAGCCAATGGCATCCATCGCGACCACCCGGCATTGCTGTTCGAATCCGCAAGCTTCAATATTGGCCCGTAGCGCTTCTAGGGAAGGCCGTCCGTTCTCCACAAAGGTCACCGAACGTGCTCCCCGGCTGATTGCTTCCAGGCCCATTTGGCCGGTGCCGGCGAACAAATCCAGCATCCGCGCGCCCTCCACCTCAAAATGAATGGCGGAAAACACAGCCTCTTTGGTCACTTCCGCTGTCGGCCGCACATCCATCCCCTGCGGCGCTGTGAGCCTGCGCCCACGGGCCGAACCGGTAATGATCCTCATTTTTCTCCTCCATCGCGTTTTGCTTCGATCAAAAACGACTTCTTTCGTCATTCTTATATACGGTTATTATGGGGCAAAATCCACCGGATGTCAATATCCCGGCCGCTATTCCTCATCATCGTGCAGCCAATCATACAGGCGCTGGGCACAGGCCGATGTCATCCCTTTCACCGCAGCTAATTCCTCCACCGTCGCCTGCCGCATAGCCTTTTGGGTCTTAAACGCCGCGAACAGTGCCTTCGCCCGTGCCGGGCCAATTCCTTCTACCGAAGTCATTGCCAGTTCCATACCGCTTTTCCGGTGGCTCTTGCGGGAAAAATCAATGGTATAGCGATGCACCTCATCCTGGATACGGGTGACCAGGGAAAAAGCATTCTTATTGGCATTGATGGCGATCTCGCCGCCATCTTTGGCGATGGCGCGGGTCCGGTGCCGGTCGTCCTTGACCATACCGAACACCGGCACGTTCATTCCCATTTCCTCCAGCAAGGGCTGGATGGCCGCCACATGGCCTTTTCCGCCGTCCAGCAAGATCAGGTCTGGCAGGCGGCCGAATCCTTCGCCCGTGTCTTTTTCCTGCTCATAACGGGCAAAGCGGCGGGAAAGCATCTCCCGCATGCTGGCATAGTCGTCGGGCGTCAGCTGGGTTTTCATTTTGAATTTGCGGTAGTATTTTTTCTGTGGGCGACCGCCCTCAAATACCACCATGCCGCCCACAATGGTATCGGCGCCGATATTGGAAATATCATAGGCCTCGATGTAAGACGGCGGCGCCCCAAGGCCCAGCAAGCGGGCCAGCTCATCCAGAGCAGAAAGCTCCCGCCCCGTGCGGGAAACCTCGTGGGAAAGCCGCTGAGACGCATTGTTGCGCGCCATTTCCACCAGCTTGGCCTGTTCCCCCCGCTGCGGCACCGTGATGGTAATTTTGTGCCCCATTTTCTGTGAAAAATACGCTTCCGTCAATTCCCGGTCCTCAAAATCGCCGTCCACTTCTATCACACGCGGGATATCCTCCCGATAGAAACTCAATAAAAACTCCCGGCGGAAGGCGGGCAGATCTCCGCTTTCATAAAACACAAAATCCTTTTTGTCCACCAGCCGATGATTCCGAAACAGGAGCACCGCTGCCGCGGTGGCGCTGTCGCTTTGGGTAAAGGCCACAATGTCTGCATCTGCCGCTTTGGAGCTGACCACCTTCTGCCGGTCCGTGATCCGCTGGATCGCCTGTATCCGATCCCGGTACTGGGCCGCTTTTTCAAAATCCAGGTTTTCGCTGGCGCGCATCATCTGTTCTTCCAGCCGCTCCAATGCTTGGGCCGACCCGCCCCGGATAAAATCCAGCGCCTCTTCCAACCGGGCGGCATACTCCGCTTCACCAATCCGTCCCCGACAAAGGCCAATGCATTGTTTGATATGGAAATTCAGACAAGGGCGCCCTTTGCGAAACTCCTGGGGGAATTTTCGGTTACAGGTCGGCAGCATGAACACCTTATTGGCCTCGTCCACCGTCTGCTTGACCACATAGGAGGACATATACGGCCCCAGATAGGTACATCCGTCGTTCTCCTGTTTCTGCAATACCGCCTGGATACGGCTGTAAGGAGGCGGCGTTATTTTAATGTAAGAATATCCCTTATCATCTTTAAGCAGGATATTGTATTTCGGCGTATACTGTTTAATCAGGCTGCATTCCAACACCAGCGCTTCGAATTCGCTGTCGGTGACAATTGTCTCAAAATCGTAGACGTTCTCCACCATTTTATACACTTTTTCCAGATGCTTTTCCACGCTGCGAAAGTAGCTGGATACCCGGTTGCGAAGTGCTTTGGCTTTTCCGATATAAATAATCTTGCCGCTCTTGTCCCGCATGATGTATACGCCTGGTTCTTTGGGAAGCTGTTTCACCTTTTCCCGCAGGTATTCCAGTCTCGGGTTATTCATATTTCGCCCTCCTTTCACAAAAGATAGGAAAAAAGCCCCGCCGTGCAACTTGCCCGGGAGGCTTTTTATCATGCTGTGTGATTATTCGGCAAAACCGGACTCCACCAGTTTCACCAGACCGCTGACTGCCTGTTCCTCATCAGCGCCGTCGGCAATAATGCGGATGGTCGTACCACCGACAATTCCCAGGGAAAGAACGCCCAACAAGCTCTTCGCGTTTACGCGGCGCTCGTCTTTCTCCACCCAAATGGAAGACTTGTACTCATTCGCTTTCTGAATAAAGAAAGTCGCGGGACGTGCATGCAAACCTACCTGGTTCTGAACCTGAACATCTTTTACAAACATTACTACAACTCTCCTGCTTCTTCATCTAAAATTGGGCCTTGCTTCTTCTAAACAATTCCTTACGGAACAGCTAAACTTGATTATTATTATATCACAGCAACGCATTTCGTCAACGCATCCCGGCGGAAGTTTGCAGGTTTTTCTGCAAATTTCTGCTTGTTGGATAAACAAAAGCAAAACAAAAACCATTTGGTTTGTGTGGATTAGACAAAATATTTCCCCCAAGCTATGCGATTTCAACGACGGCAGACGGCAAAGGCGGTGGAAAACACCTCTTTTTTCTGATTCTGACGCCCTTTTATCCTTTTCGCCGCAGAATCGTTCCCTGCGAAAGAGGGGCGGCACATGGAATCCGCAAACGCTGCATGGGGTGCCTCGCCGATTCCAGAGGCTGTCCGTCCTCGTCCAAAATCGCCGGGACCGAAAAAGATACCGGCGGCTCTCCCGGAAAGAGGATTTCCAGTGTATCACCCGGGAAAAAGCGGTTGCGCTGTGTGCAATGAAGCACACCGTCCGACCAGCCTTCGACTACAGCTGCCACATCATAGCTGCGGATATAGCCGCCGCTTTCGTAACACTGGCCGCTTTGCGGCCGGCCGAAATAAAATCCAGTGCAATACTGCCGGTGGCTGACCTTTTTCGTTTCTTCCACAATCCAATCGGGCAGGCGGTAATGAGACGGATCTTTTGCCAGCAGATCCACCGCGCAGCGATAGGCGTTGGTAACGGTAGCCACATAATAAAAGGATTTGGCCCGGCCCTCGATCTTAAAGCTGGTAATGCCGGCGTCCGCCAATTGATCCAGGTACTCAATCATGCACAAATCCTTCGCGTTCAGGATATAAGTACCGTCCTCTTCCTCAAAAATCGGGAAAAATTCATCCGGCCGCTTTTCCTCCACAAGATGGTAGCTCCAACGGCATGGCTGAGCGCATTCTCCCCGGTTGGCATCGCGTCCCGCCAGGTAGTTGGACAGCACGCACCGTCCCGAAAAGGACATACACATGGCGCCATGCACAAAAGCTTCGATTTCCAGTTCCGGCGGCGTATTTTTCCGAATCTGCTGGATCTCTTCCAGGCCCAGTTCCCGGGCCAAAACCACCCGTTTGACCCCCATCCGATACAGTTCCGATGCGGTCAAATGGTTGACAACGCCGGTCTGGGTGGACATGTGCAGATCCATTTGGGGAATTTCACGCCGGCAAAGCATCATGACCCCGATATCTGCTACGATCAGAGCGTCGACCCCCGCATCCTGCAAAAAATGCAGATAGGCGGGCAAAGCGGGAAGGTCCTCTTCCCGCGGCAGGATATTGCAGGTAACATAGACCTTTACGCCCTTTCTGTGGCAGAAATCAACGGCATGTACCAGCTCTTCCTCGGTAAAATTCACCGGTGACGCGCGCATGCCGAAATCCTTGCCGCCCAAATAGACCGCGTCCGCGCCATACCGCACCGCTGCGGTCAGCCGCTCAAAATCCCCGGCAGGCGCCAAAACCTCCGGCCGTTTCCAATCTGCCATAGCAGCCACCTTTCTCTTTTTGAGACTTTTTGCCCTTCACACAAACAGCCACCGGCTGTCCGGTGACTGTTTGCATTTTCTTTTCTTAGCTTGCGGCAGAAGCGTTTTTCGCCAATTCCGCGTTGACTTTGTCTGCCTGCGCAATGTTGGCGTTATGCTGATCCAGCGTTTCGGCATAATAATAGGTGCCCGCATTGTCGGTGACAAAGTAATAATAAGTCTGTTCATGCTGCGCCGGATAAAGTGCCGCCTCGATCGCATCCAGGCCCGGATTGCAGATCGGGCCCACCGGCAGGCCGTTGCAGACATATGTGTTATACGCGTCGTACATCGCCTGATTGGTCATTCCGATATTCTTTTTGATGACCCGCTCCACATAATAGATCGTCGGGTCGGACTGCAGATTCGGATAAGCGTCAGAGTTGCGCAGGCGGTTGTGGAACACCTCGGAAATATTTTTCATTTCATCCGGGTCGCTGGCTTCTTTCTGGATGATGGATGCCAAAACCAGCGTCTGATCCAGTGTCAGGTTCAGCTCGTTCATGCGGGTACGCATCTCATCGGTAATTTTGGAGCTGAAGTCCTTTAAGAAACGGTTGACGACCGAGCTCACACTCTCGCCCACAAAGAATTGATGGGTATTGGGGAAGAGATAGCCTTCCAATTTATAAAACCGCAGCGCGTTTTGCGGGATATTGTCCACAAACGTGTAGTTATAATCGCTGCTGTTTAAAGCCGCCAAAAACTCTTTGGCGGAGCATACGCCGTTTTCTTCCAGCTTTTGAGCGATGTCCACAGAGGTAGAGCCCTCCGGGAACATGATTTCCACGACATCGGTGCGTTCTGTTCCGGCCTGAAGCGCGTAAATAATGGAATCGTAATCCATTTTATCGGTCATGATATATTCGCCGCTTTGAAAACCGTCTTCCTGCTTCAGCATAACATACAGCCGAAACGCAAGCGGTTCGGTGATCACACCGTTCTTTTTCAGGATTTGCGCGATTTCACCGGTAGAAGATCCCTGGGGAATTTCCACCGTCATTTGCTGCTCTGCTGCACCATCGTCTCCGAACAGCGTTACCGCTGTCAGATCCTCAAAGGCATGGATAGCAAAAAAAGCCAAATATACGCTCAGCGCAAGAAACAGCAGCGTCAAAAGAAGCGCCCGTCCCACACGGTACTGCTTTTTGACCTTCTTCTTGGTTTTTTTGCCGGAAGGCGCCGTTTTTCGCTGCGCATGTTCCGCCGGTGCAGCCGAAGGCTGGCCTTTCTCCTGTGCAGAACTGTTGGGCCGCGCTTTTTCTGACGGCCGGGCTCCCCTTTCTTCGCGGGAAGAAACGGAACGTCCTGCCTGGACTTGTCCGCCCGCCGGTTTCGATACGGGCGCCCTGCGGGACTCGCTGGACGCCGGGCGCTCCTCCCGTGCCGGCGGCCGTTTTTCCGTCAGCCATTTGGGAAGCGCTTCGTCCTCACTATCGGTGCGGTGAATCGGCACCACGGCCGGCTCCTCCCCATTTTCCTGCACCGGGCGGTCCGATATTCCGGTGGTGCCGGACTGACGCACGGGGACCTGTACCGGTTCCTTTTCGGGATCGGTATCTTCATCCACATGGATGCTGTCAATTAAATTCTTAAAAATGTCCTGCTCATTCTTTTCGTTCATTGGTTCCTCCATGGGGCTTACGCAGCCCAAAGCATATGTTTTGGCAAAACTTGATTCTTTTGAACTGCCTTATTTTTTAAACTAGGCAAGCATTACGCTTTCCCGCTGTGTTTGGCCGGTAAAAAAAGCGGTTTTTTCCGCCTTTTTTCTGTCACCAGCAAATCGACCGCCACATCGTAATAGCCATGCGGCAAACGCTGGCACAAACACGCTTCATATACAATCCCGATTTTAAAGCCGGTATATCCGGATAAAAAACGGTCATAGTATCCTTTTCCGTATCCGAGCCGAAAACCGTGCCGGTCAAACGCAAGACCGGGCACAAGGCAAACGCTGTTTTTGGTATCGGCCAGCTTTGGGCAGCGATCAATCAGCGGCTCAAGCACGCCAAATGTCCGTGGGACCAGATCCTCCATCGACCGGATGCAGTAAAAATCCATCTGGCGCGTTCCGTCGATGCAGTAAGGGACCGCCACCTTTTTTCCGCTTTGCAATGCTTCTTCAATCAGAGCATGAGTATCCACTTCGATAGGCGTGGATACAAACGTCAAAAGCGTCTCGCAGGACTGATACTGGCCAAGCGCCTGTATTCCCCGCCGGATCGCATCGTCTTTTTTCTGTTTTACCGCCACCGGCATTTCCCGGCGAATATCTTTCATTCGGCGGCGCAGCTCATTTTTCTCTGCACGGATATCTCGTCTTTTTAGCATTGCAACGACTCTCTCAGCGCTTTTGCCCGCTCCGGCGATACCATGACTTCCACCAATTTAAGGGCAAAATCTACCGCCGCGCCGGCACCCTTTCCCATGATAATATTGTCCGAAACAACCACCTTTTCGCCGGTGTAATAGGCTTTCGGCATCTGAGACTCAAACCCGGGGTAGCAGGTGATCTCCCGGTCATCCAGATATCCCATGTGCCCTAAAATGGAGGGAGCGGCGCAAATCGCGCCGATGTAGCGGTTGTCCTCCATCGCGCTGCGGATGGCCTCTGTCACCACAGCGGATTTTTCCAAATTCAAAGTACCGGGAATTCCGCCGGGCAGTACAATCAATTCCGCCCCGGCAGGGTCGATAACCCCTTCCACCGTATCGCAAGCTACAACGATTCCATGAGAACCACCGACGATCTCGCCAGTCACTCCCACTGTTTTTACTTCCAGTTCTGCGCGGCGCAGAATATCTACCACCGCCAGCGCTTCTATTTCTTCAAAGCCCTGCGCCAAAAACACATAGATCATCTTTCAATCCCCCATCTTTCACATCTATTTATCTTTTTATTTTATCCTATCTTCTCTTTCTTGTCCAGAAAAACGATTGAATTCAAACAAATCCGACAATGAGGCGGCTACCTTTTTCGCCACCTCTTCCCGGGACAGCAGGTTCTGCCCATCGCAGCATTCCACAACCCGCCAGCCGCATTTTTCAGCCACATAGCCAGCCGCTTCGTGACAGGCGAGCAAATAGTTCAGATTTTTTTCGTGAATGTCCTTTTTTCCCTCGTCCCCGCCATAGCGCTGAGCCAACAGGTTTTTTGAGGTGTCCGGGTGCATTTTCAGATATACGGTCGCCGCCGGTTCAGGCAATCCCAGCTTTTTGTATTCAAAATCGAACAGCCAGTCCAGAAACGCGTCCCATTCCTGCCGCGGAAGCTTCACCGATTGATGGATGGCGTTCGACCCCACATACCGGTCGCAGAGGATCACTGTACCCGCCTCATAATCTTTCTGCCATCCGGTGCGGTAGCTGGCAAAGCGGTCCATCGCGAAAAAGCTGGACGCCGCATAAGCGCTGACATCCTCCGGGCGGCTGCCGAACTGCCCCTCCAGATACATTCGTACCAGGCAGGACCAGGGCTTTTCGTAATCGGGGAACGACACGGTTTTGACTGGTACACCCATTTGGGTCAGTGCCTGTGCCAAAATCGCCGTCTGGGTCGCTTTCCCGCTGCCGTCCAACCCCTCGATGACGATCAGTTTCATTTGGTAGCTTTCCCCTTTCTCATGGCGTCATACGCCCGCACCTCATCCGGATGCCCGCAGCTCATCTTACCCTCCGGGCAATTCCCACAGATACAAGGGGCACCAGCATTTTGAAACAAAGTGGGCGCCACCTCATGTACCAGCGCCAGCATCTGGTACGCCACTTCCCGGATCTCCCATTGGGCCCGGTTGCAGCAGCGGTGCCGGAAAAAGTTATAAAGGCTGCGCGCGTTCATCGTCACTACCATCTGGGTATCACAGGCGTTGGGCAAAACAAAACGGGCGTCCTCGATGGCCATTTTTTCCGCTTTTCGTGCTGCGGCTTTTTCTTCCATCCCCCCAGCCATAAGCGTTTCGGTATGCTTCTGCTTCAGCATAGCCGCCAGGCGGTCATAGCTTTCACCGATTTGTGTCATGGTCTGTTCATACAATTCCAGCGCTTCGGGAATAGCGGCAATCTCCGGCGGCGTAACATACTGGAAGTCTTTTTCCCGCACATAGCGCTGGCTCTGCACGCTGTAAGAGGCGATCCGGTGCCGGGTGATCTGGGCCAGCAGCGAACGGGAGACGCCTTCTATGCCAAAGGTAAAGGATACGTGCTCTATGGGGCTTTCATGGCCAAATGTTTGGAGCATCTCCAAAAATCTTTCGGTTTTTTCCGGCGTCAGTCCGTCCATAAGAGTCTGGGGGCTGCTGGAACTGTAGCACAGCTTTGCCGCCGCGGCAACCAGCTTTTCCGGTTCCGGAGTATATGCCAACAAAGTTACTTTTGCCATTTTTCATTCCGCCTTTCTTTTGCCGGACTGCAGGGCAGCGGCCTTTATCCTTCGATCTTTTTCAATTTTGCAAAATTGGCCATCAGCTTTTTGGTGCCCACCTTGTCAAAAGACACTTCGACCAGAAGATCGTTCGCCATAGGCGAAGCAGAGAGCACCGTGCCTTTTCCAAAGATTTTGTGGCTGACCATATCCCCTGGATGCAGCGGGGCCGCTGATTTCGGCGCCGCAGCGCCGGATACGGCGGACAAGCCGCCGGCCCGTATTGTGCCGCTGGCCAATTCCGGCCCGCTGGAACCGCCGGTCCAGCGCTTTTGCTGAACGGTGGTATCAATCAGTTCCACCAATTCATCCGGAATCTCCCGGGCGAACCGGGACGTTTTATTCCAGGTGGTCTGCCCAAACAGCATACGCTGGGCAGCTGTGGTCAGATACAGTTTTTTCTTGGCCCGGGTAATGGCCACATAAGCCAAACGCCGCTCTTCCTCGATCTCATCGGGGGAGTTCATGCTCATGCGCCCGGGGAAAATCCCCTCTTCACAGCCGGCCACAAATACATAGGGGAACTCCAGCCCCTTGGCCGAATGCATGGTCATCAGCGTGACGGAATCATCCTGCAAATCAGTCCGGTCCAGATCGGTATACAGCGCCACCTCTTCCAAAAAGTCGGACAGGGTGCCCTCCGGTGACTCCTCCTGGAACTTGATAATAGAAGAGCGCAGCTCGTCGATATTTTCGATTCGCGTCTGCCCCTCAAAGCCCTGCAGCTGGAGCATGGACAGATAGCCGGTATCATCCAGCACCGCATCCAGTAAAATCTCCAGCGGCTCTTCCAGAGCCTTTTCCATCAGTCCCTGCATCATATCCGCAAACGCCCGAAGCGGCGCGCTGCGCCGCTGCAGCTTCTGATACTGATCGGCGTCGGCCATGATCTGCAAAGGCGATAGGCCCAGCTGAGCGGATAACTCCAGCACCGCTGCTACCGTTGCATCGCCGATACCCCTTTTGGGCTCGTTGATGATACGAGTCAGCCGGACTGTGTCATTAGGATTGTTCAAAACACTCAGGTAAGCGATCAGGTCTTTGATCTCCTTGCGCTCATAAAAACGCAGGCCCCCGACGATCTTATACGGGATTCCCGCCTTCACCAGCGCCTTTTCGATTTCGCCGGACTGGGCGTTCATCCGGTACAGCACTGCATGGTCACTGTACGTTTCTCCCGCCGCCACATGGGTGGTGATCTCCTCCGTAATGAACTGGGCCTCTGCCCGCTCATCTCCCGCCCGATACAGGCAGATCTTATCCCCTTCGCTGTTTCCGGTCCACAGCTTTTTCCCTTTCCGGGCAGTATTATTCGCGATCACCTCGTTCGCCGCGTCCAGAATCCGCTTGGTGCTGCGGTAGTTTTGTTCCAGCCGGATGACCTTCGCTTTTTCAAACTGCTCTTCAAAACTTAAAATATTTTCGATGGTAGCACCGCGGAACTTATAGATACTCTGGTCATCATCGCCAACCACGCACAGATTTCCGTGTCCTGCCGCCAGCAGGCTGACCAGGCGGTACTGGGCATGGTTGGTATCCTGATACTCATCCACCATAATATAGCGATACCGGTTCTGATAATACGACAGCACTTCCGGGAACTGCTCCAACAGACGCACCGTCAGTACGATGATGTCGTCAAAATCCACCGCGTCGGCGGATTTGAGCGCCGCCTGGTATTTTTCGTATACCTTGGCGATGCTGCCCATGCGGTAGTCTGTCCCCGCCTGGCGCATCATCTCCGCAGGCCCTTCCAGCGCATCTTTTGCCCTGCCGATCGCGCTCAGGACCGACTTGGGCGGAAAGATCTTCTCTTCCATATTTAAGGCTTTCATCGCTTCTTTGATGACCTTGAGCGAATCATCTGTATCGTAGATGGTAAAGCTGCGGGAGTAGCCCAACCGTTCGATCTCCCGGCGCAGAATGCGCACACAGGCGGAGTGGAAAGTAGCGGCGGTAATATCCTGCGCCGCCGGTCCCAAATTTTTTTCCAGACGCTCCTTCAGTTCATTGGCCGCTTTATTGGTAAAAGTAATCGCCAGAACGTTCCAGGGCTTCGGCGGTTGGTCGGCCAGCAGAGCAGTCAATCGTTCCGGAGAAGCCTGTCCTCCCTGCGCCGCCTGACGCAGAAAAACCATATCCTCTTCCGTGATATCCTGCGGCATAAAGCTGCTGTGATAGGCGTTGCCAAACCGCACCAGATACGCAACTCGGTTGACCAGTACAGTTGTTTTTCCGCTTCCCGCGCCTGCCAGAATCAAAAGCGGGCCTTTGACCCGGAACACTGCTTCCAGCTGCTCTTTGTTCATGCGGGAAAACTGCTTTTCCAAAATCCGCTGTTTCAACGCAGTATATTCTTCATAAAACCGATTTTCCATTCCCGGTACCTCTCTTTTTTGCTTCCGCCGGCAGACTCGCGGCTCCACCGGCCAACCGGTCTTCCCAGCAACTTGCACTTCTCCGGTTATTTTACCACAAAGCCCTCCGTCTGTCTATCGAAGCTTTTGCGCGTCCCTTTTACCCTTTGTGTTTCTGAGATATAACTCCGGCGATTTCACTAAAGGGACAATCGATATCGCACTCTATCGGAAATGAAAAAAACTACAGACATGGATTTATCGCCCAAGCCTGTAGTTCATTCTTCATCTAAATATTCTAATACATCTTCTACTCTGCAATGAAGCAATTTGCACAACTGGTTCAATGTATGTGTGGAAATGTTTTCGCCCCGCTTAATAGCATAATAATTTGACAAAGGAAATCCCATTTTCCCCAGCCGGTAGGAGGTAACACCTTTCTCTTTCATTGTTTGAAACAACGGTTCATAGCTTATCATCTGCAAATACCTCCGATTACATTAAGTATAGGAAGTATGTACGATTTTTAATATATACTATAATTCGCATATACGATTATTGACATATATTTGGAGACGAAGTATTATAAGCTTATAAACACAGTGAGCATCACAAAAAAGAGAATATCTATTTCACACTCCAGTTTATATAAGGAGTATATCTAATTTTTAGAAAGGTGGTGTGATAATGAGAACAAAAGTAATCGGCATCTTGCTGATCGTTGTGGGCATTCTTGGCATCCTTATGGGGCTGATGATGTTTGGGGATATTGGTATTGCTTGCATAGTTGGTGCATTAGGCTCCTTGCTGTCTGGCATTGGCTTTATATCTATACCACGAAATAAACAATAAAGAGGAAGAGAAAATGAAAAGAACATTAGCGATCATCCTCGCTCTCATGTTGGCTATGTCTCTGGTGGCCTGTGGTAACTCCTCTAGTGGAGAAGTTAAAGAACCCTCTAATGTTACTACTGGCAACAATACCAAGGATACGCAGCAGGGGGAGCAGGCAGAAAAAACCGAGGAACCCAAGAAAGCAGAAGTTACTATTAGTGAAACTGTTCTTGTTGATGAATCTGGAATAAAGATTACCGCCAAGAGCCTTGAGGTTGATGAGATTTTTGGCCCTGAAGTCAAGCTGCTTATCGAAAATAATTCTGGAAAAGACTTAACTTTCCAGTGCGACTATGCTGCTGTCAACGGATACATGGTCGACACTATGATGTCTGTTGATGTTGTAAATGGCAAGAAATCCAATGACAGTCTGACCTTTATGAAGTCTGGATTTGAAGCTTGCGGCATTGACGCATTTGCTGATATGGAGATTGCATTCCATATTTTTGATATGGCCGAGTGGGAAACTTATCTGGATACTGACGCAATCCAGATCAAAACTTCTATCGCTGACACCTTCGAGTACACCTATGATGATAGTGGCGATTTGGCTTATGAAGGAAATGGCATAAAGATCGTGGTCAAAGGACTTGCGGAAGATGAGTCCATCTTTGGCCCCAGCATCGTGGTCTACATCGAAAACAACAGCGATAAGGATGTGACTGTGCAGACCAGAGATGTATCCATCAATGGGTTTATGGTGGATGCCATGTTTTCTTGCGATGTAGTTGCAGGTAAGAGAGCCGTAGACACCATTACATTCATGGAATCCGACCTTGAGGAAAATGAGATTACTGCCATAGAAGATGTGGAGTTGTCTTTCCATGTTTTTAATATGGCTGAGTGGGAGACTATCGTAGACACCGAGGTAGTGAATATTACTTTCTAATTTCATATCAAACTTCAAAGGCACCGCAAGATTTTCAAGAAATCCTGTGGTGCCTTATTATATGCTGATTTTGGTCGTTTCGACGAATAAATTGGAGTATGAGCGTGTATCAGCACAAAAGGTAAAAGGGAATTTTGTGTTTTCTGTGTTTTTCGCATGAAAAAAGGACCCGGCATTTTCTGCCGGGCCCTTGAATCGTTTGGTTTTCGATTGTACAGCCTATTGACTATTTCATCGGACTCACCTTTAATGATTTTGGTTATTCTATT
>JBJEQT010000030.1:0-20311 GCA_051881895.1 Oscillospiraceae bacterium | reverse complement strand
GTAATGTCCCATCTGCATCGAACAGCAAAAATTCGTAGCGTTTCAAAAGCACCAGCCTCCGTTTCGATTATCCCATCCGGCACTGGATTTGTCAACGGCGGGCCCAGCGATCTTTCTAAAAAGCTGGTGTGAGACGGGAAAAATATTTCTGTTTTATCCAGTTGACAGTGGTATTTTATCATGCTATCATAGTAGCACACTAAATTGAAAGAGGAATTTGCCTTGAATATCTATGATAAGATTACGCCGGAGGGAACGCAGGATGTATTGTTTCAGGACTGCATTGTCCGGCAGGAGGCCCGGGACGCGATTTTGAGCCTGTTATACCGCCGGGGATTCCGACCGGTTATGACGCCGGCCATGGAATTTTACGATCTGTTTGGCGCAAACCGTTATTTTGCTCAGGAGAGCATGTATAAACTGGTCGACGCGCAGGGGCGGATTCTGGTGCTGCGGCCTGATTCCACCATCCCCATCGCCAGGTTGACCGCGACCAAGCTGCAGAACGAAACCGATCCGGTGCGTCTTTGCTATTGCCAGCCGGCATACCGGGCAAATCCTTCTCTGCGGGGTAGAATGGATGAGGTGTTTCAATGCGGCGCGGAATTGATCGGCGCCGCCGGCGCAAAAGCAGATTTGGAGATGCTTCGGACAGCGGAAGATTGCTTACAGGCATGCGGCGCCCAGCCGTTTACGTTGGAAATCGGTCATATCGGGTTGTTTAAAGCGCTGATGGACGAATTGGATGCGCCGGGGGCGCAAAAAGAAGAAATGCGGCAGTTCATCGAGGCGAAAAACTACGCTGCGTTAGGGGATCTTTTGGATGAGCTTCCGGCTTCGCCTGTTGCCGATCTGCTCAGAAAGCTGCCGCGGCTGTTTGGCGGAGCAGAGGTGTTTTCCCAGGCGGAGCAGCTTTCCCCCAGTCCCGCATTCCGGTCCGCGCTGGCGGAACTGGAGCGGCTGTATCTGCATTTGACCCAGGAAGACCCAAAAGCGCAGATCTTGGTGGATCTGGGGCTGGTCAACCAGGCAGAATATTACACGGGAGTGGTGTTCCGGGGCTATCTGCCCGGCGTTGGCCAGCCGGTGCTGTCCGGCGGGCGGTACGACCGGCTGCTGGACGATTTCGGGCTGCGCAAACCGGCTATCGGCTTTGCAATCCACCTGGACGCCGTTGCCGGATATCTGCAGCAGACCAGCCCGCGCGCGCCTTTGACCCCAGAGGTACTGGTTTATTGGGAACCGCAGCAAAGTGTTCAGGGCTTTGCCCTGCTGCGCCGGCTGTGCGAGGAGGGAATGGTCTGCGAAAGCAGCCTGGCCGATTCCCGGGAAGAAGCGGTCGCTTATGCAAAAGCCAAAGGGATTGCGTGGCTGTATGTGGCCGGGAACGAATTGGAAAAGATCGCGATTGGAAAGGAAGAGGAAGGATGAACAAGCCCTTGCGGATCGCCCTGACCAAAGGGCGGCTGGAAAAGGAAACGGTTGCGCTGATGGAGCGCGCGGGCCTGGATTGCCGGAGCCTGCACGACAAAGGCCGGCGGCTGATCCTTCCCCTGCCGGAGATTCACGCGGAGGCGGTACTGGCCAAGGCGGCGGACGTGATCACCTATGTGGAGAGCGGCGTCTGCGATATAGGCGTCGTAGGAAAGGACACGATTCTGGAAAACGCCAGCAGCCTGTATGAGCTTTTGGATTTGGGCTTTGGGCGGTGCAGGTTTGCTTTGGCTGTCAAGCGGGGCGAGGATTTTTTTGCGGGCTACGGCCATAAAACCATCGCTACCAAGTATCCGAAAATCGCCCGCAGCTATTTTGAAAAGCAGTCTATGGATGTGTCGGTCGTCAAAATAGAGGGATCGGTGGAACTGGCGCCCCTGTTGGGATTGGCGGACGGCATCGTGGACATTGTGGAGACTGGCGAGACCTTACGGGAAAACGGCCTGGAGGTCTCCCGCTGGATCTGTGATATTTCCGCCCGGCTGGTGGTGAATATCGCCAGCTTAAAACTGCGCAAAGAAGAAATCGAGTCGCTGGTTGCCCGCTTGGAGCAGGGGCTGAACCGGGCGGAATAAAGGAGGAAATGAGCATGCTTTCTATCATAAAGGCAGACGGTACCGCTGAGCAGCAGGCGCTGGCGCAGCTTCGGTCCCGCAGCGGCGAGGTGGACCGGGAAGTAACTGCTGTTGTCACGAAAATCATCGAAGATGTACGGCAGGACAAAGACGAGGCGCTGAAGCGGTATGCGCAGAAATTTGACGGCGCCGCTCCGCAAAAATTGGAAGTATCCCGGGAGGAGATCCAAAAGGCGCTTCTCGCCGCCGATGACGATTTTGTCCGTGCGCTGCGCCGGGCGAAAGAGAACATCGCCGCTTTCCATGAGCGGCAAAAGCAGCAAAGCTTTCTGGATGCCCAGCCCAACGGCGTGATTTTGGGTCAGCGGGTCCGGGGGCTGCACCGGGTGGGCCTTTATGTCCCCGGCGGTACGGCGGCTTACCCTTCTTCGGTTCTGATGAACGCGGTGCCTGCCAAAATCGCCGGCGTGGGGGAACTGATCATGGTGACGCCGCCGGGTAAAAACGGCGAAGCCAACCCGGATATTTTGGCCGCGGCGGCGATTGCAGGGGTGGACCGGGTCTTTTTGACCGGTGGGGCCCAGGCGATTGCGGCATTGGCTTATGGAACCGAGAGCATCCCTAAAGTGGATAAGATCGTAGGACCGGGAAACATCTATGTGGCCACCGCCAAGAAGCTTTTGTACGGCCAGGTGGATATCGATATGATCGCCGGACCCAGCGAGATTTTGGTAGTCGCGGATGAGACGGCGGATCCGTCTTATCTGGCGGCGGACCTGATGAGCCAGGCGGAACACGACCGGCTGGCGTCGGCCATTCTGCTTTGCACCGATGAAGGCGTGGCCCAAAGAACGATTGAGGAAATTGAGCGCCAGGCTCAGTCTCTTTCCCGGCGGGATATTATTTTGGAATCGCTGGAGAATTTCGGAGCGGTCATCGTCTGCCGGGACTTTGAGCAGATGGTATCGCTGGCCAATGAGATTGCCCCGGAACATCTGGAGGTCATGACCCAAAAGCCGATGGAGTCCGTCGGGCGCTTTGACAACGCGGGATCGGTGTTTTTGGGCCGGTTTTCTCCGGAGCCTTTGGGCGATTATTTCGCAGGTCCCAATCATGTGCTGCCGACCAGCGGTACAGCCCGCTTTTTCTCTCCGTTGTCGGTAGACAGTTTTGTCAAGCGCTCCAGTTTTATTTACTACACCGAAGACGCTTTGCGTGACGCTGCGAAAGATATTGTGACCATCGCGGAAAAAGAGGGCTTGACCGCCCACGCTAACGCGATTACAGTGAGGTTTTGACCATGGCTTATACCTTATGCGAAAAAGTACGAAATCTGACCCCGTATCAGCCGGTGGAAGGGGTGTTCCCCATCCGGCTGGATGCAAATGAGAGCTGCTTTGACCTGAATCGCGCGGACAGCTTTTTGCCGGAAGCGAAGCCCCTGCGGGAGCGGGCGATGCAGCGGGTGCAGGAAAATCTTGCCGCGGCAGCCTATAACCGGTATCCGGACCCGTTCTGTACCGGGGTACGGCAGGCGTTCGCCGCGCGGTTTGGCGTATCGCCAAAGCAGGTGACGGCGGGAAACGGGTCGGACGAGCTGATCTCGCTGATTTGCGGAAGCCTGTTGGAAAAAGGAGACCGGCTGGTTACGGCGGAACCGGATTTTTCCATGTACCGGTTTTACGGTTCCCTTTACGAACTGGAAAACCGGCCCTGGCAAAAGCCGGAGGATCTTGTCATCGACCCGGCCGCTCTGGCGGCATACGCCAAATCGAAAAACGCCGCCGCGCTGATTTTCTCCAACCCCTGCAACCCCACTTCCCTTACCCTGCCGAAAAAGCAGGTGCAGGCATTGATCGAGGCGCTTCCCGATACCCTTGTGGTAGTGGACGAGGCTTATATGGAGTTTTCCCGCGACGAGTCGGTGTTGGGACTTGTGGGAGAGTATGACAATCTGATCGTGTTAAAGACCTGTTCCAAGGCGCTGGGCCTGGCGGGGATCCGCTTGGGATTCGCGGTGGCGGGAGAGACCGTTACCCGGGCGCTGCAAGCAGTCAAATCGCCGTATAATGTCAACAGCCTGACCCAGGCGGTGGGAAAAGCGGTGCTGGAGAGCGGCGATTTGTGCGATTTCTGCACGAAAGCGCTGATCGCTTCCCGTGATTCCCTGTACAAAGATTTGAAGCTGCTCCTGTCGGGAAAAAAGCAGATCGAAAAAATCTGGCCCAGCCAGACGAACTTTATTTTTGTGAAAACCTCTCAGGCGGACGAAATCGATTTTTCCCTGAGAGAAGAAGGGATCGCCATCCGAAAAATGGACGGCTATCTGCGGCTGACTGCCGGGCTAGAATCGGAAAATCAGGCGCTATTGCAGGCACTTCGAAAGGCGGTGCGATAAACGATGAGAAAAGCGGAAATCTCCCGGACGACGAAAGAGACCGACATTTTGGTCCGATTGGATCTGGACGGCGGCACAACCGCGGAAATTGATACCGGCATCGGATTTTTTGACCATATGCTCACCGCGCTGGCGGTCCATTCCGGCATGGATTTGACCATCCGGGCAAAGGGAGACCTGCAGGTGGACTGCCATCACACGGTGGAGGATGTGGGCATCGTGTTGGGGAAAGCGCTTGCCCAGGCGTTGGGCGATAAAGGCGGTATTGCCCGGTACGGCAGCGCCCACATCCCGATGGATGAGGCGTTGGCCTTTTCGGTACTGGATATCAGCGGGCGGCCGTATCTGGTGTTTTCGGCCCCGTTGAAAAACGAGCGGGTAGGAGCGTTCGACACCTGTATGACCGAGGAGTTTTTCCGGGCCCTGTGTATGAACGCGGGCATTACCCTGCACCTTCAGGTGCTTTACGGCGCCAATGACCATCATATGATCGAGGCAGCGTTCAAGGCGTTCGCCCACAGTTTGCGCCAGGCGGCAGCACCGCTGGAAACAGGGAAAGTTTTATCCTCCAAAGGGATTTTATAAAGGAGAAAAAGTATGATCGCGGTTGTGGATTACGGAGCGGGCAACCTGTTCAGCGTTGCCAACGCGCTGGAGCATTTGGCGATTCCCTATCAGATTACCCAGGATCCAAAAGCGCTTGCCGCATCGGACGGTATTTTGCTGCCGGGCGTAGGGGCTTTTCCCGATGCGATGGAAATGCTGCAAAAACGCCAGCTCGTTGAGATCCTGCGGAAAATGGCGAAAGAAAAGCCGTTTTTGGGCGTTTGCCTGGGAATGCAGGTGTTGTTTTCCCAGGGAGAGGAATTTCGCCTGACCGACGGGCTGGACCTTTTGCCCGGGCGGGTGGAAAAACTGAAAGCCCCGGGGCTTAAAATCCCCCATATGGGATGGAATCGACTGGAATTGGCGCGGGATGACTGTCCGCTGACCCAGGGCCTGCCGCGGGACGCGTATGTTTATTTTGTCCATTCTTACGCCGCGGTCCCCCGGGAAGAAAATCTGGTGGCTTGGGCGGAATACGGCGGGCGGATCCCCGCGCTGGTCTGGGATGGGGCTTATTGCTACGGCGCCCAGTTCCACCCGGAAAAAAGCGGGGAAACCGGACTGATGATCTTACGAAATTTTGCGGATCTTTGCCGGGAAGCGGCGCGGCGCAAAAAGGAATAAGGGGGATTTTATCATGATACTGCTTCCCGCTATCGATTTGTTGGGCGGACAGTGCGTCCGCCTGCAGCGAGGCGATTTCGGCACCGCTCATCAGGTGGCAAAAGATCCGCTGGAAACCGCACGCGGATTTCAAAAGGCCGGCGCGGCCTGGATTCATCTGGTGGATCTGGACGGGGCAAAGGCCGGCGGCACGCCGAACCGGGAGACGGTTTTGCGTATTGCCCGGGAAACTTCCCTGCGGGTGGAAGCCGGCGGCGGAATCCGGGATATGGATACCATCTCGTTTTATTTGGAAAACGGCGTTTCCCGGGTGATATTGGGATCGGCGGCATTGGAAAATCCACAGCTTATCCGGGACGCGGTGGAAAACTACGGCAACCGTGTGGCGGTGGGGATCGACGCCAAAAACGGCAAGGTTTCCGCTCGCGGGTGGCTGGCCGATTCGGATATGGACTACTTAGATCTTGCCGGACGTATGGAGACGGCGGGGGTTTCCTGGATGATTTTCACCGATATCGCCAAAGACGGGATGCTGGAGGGGCCGAATCTTTCCCAGCTTTCCCGGCTGCGGGAAAGCGTTTCCTGCGGGATCGTGGCCAGCGGTGGAATTTGCTCGCTGGAGGATTTGAAGGCGCTGAAGGCCATCCATGTGGAGGCGGCCATTCTAGGCAAGGCTTTGTACACTGGCGCGGTCGACCTGGCGGAAGCCATCCGCTGGGCGGGGCCGCAGGATGGCGGCCCAAACAACTGAACGGAGGATACGGCAGATGCTGGCAAAACGGATCATTCCCTGCCTGGACGTGCGAGACGGCATGGTAGTAAAGGGAATCAACTTCGAGGGAATCAAAGAGGTGGGCGACCCGGTGGAATGTGCGGTGGCCTATGACCGGCAGGGCGCAGATGAGATCTGCTTTTTGGACATTACCGCGACCCACGAGGGGCGCAAAACCATGGCCGACGTTGTGCGAAGGACCGCAAAGAAGGTTTTTGTGCCGTTGACGGTTGGCGGCGGCGTCCGCACGGTAGAGGATTACCGCGATATTCTGCGGGCCGGAGCGGATAAGGTATCGGTGAATTCGGCGGCGATCCGGAATCCGGAGCTGATCCGGCAGGCGGCGGCCAAATTCGGCAGCCAGTGCGTGGTGGTGGCGGTGGATGCAAAACGCCGGCCCGACGGCGGATGGGGTGTGTTTATCAACGGCGGCCGCATCGACACCGGTTTGGATGTATTGGAGTGGGTCTGCCGTTGTGAACAGCTGGGCGCCGGAGAGATTCTGCTGACCTCCATGGACGCTGACGGTACCAAACAGGGGTTTGACCTCCCTTTGACCGACGCGGTATGCCGGGCGGTAAAGATCCCGGTCATTGCCTCCGGCGGCTGCGGCAAATTATCGGATTTTTCCGAAGTGTTTGAAAAAACCGGCGCCGACGCGGCGCTGGCTGCCAGCCTGTTCCATTATCGGGAGCTGACGGTAGGCCAGGTGAAGGATCATCTGCAAAAATCCGGGATCCCGGTGCGAAAATAGGGAGGAAAACGCATGGAGCTGGGTCAATTTTTCAAAAAAGGGGATTTGATCCCCGCCATTGTGCAGGAGAAGTCTACCGGCCAGGTGCTGATGCTGGCCTATATGAACCGGGAAAGTCTGGAAAAAACGCTCGCGACAGGTTATACCTGGTTTTACAGCCGGTCACGCAAAGCGCTTTGGAACAAAGGGGAGACCTCCGGACACCGGCAAAAGGTGCTGGAAATGTATTACGACTGCGATGCTGATACCATTCTGGCCGTGGTGGAGCAGACAGGGCCTGCCTGCCACACGGGAGCGCACAGCTGTTTTTACCGGGCGTTTCCGGGGTATGAAAAATAAAAGGAGAGAAAAACATGGAACAAAATCCATTGCAAAGCTTATACCAAGTCGTACAGGACCGGCAAAAAAACCCGGCAGAAGGTTCTTATACCTGCTATTTGTTTTCCCAGGGGCTGGATAAGATTTTAAAAAAGTGCGGTGAGGAATGCGCCGAAACCATCATCGCCGCCAAAAACGGCGTTCGGGTCGATACGGAAAATGAGATTTGCGATTTGTTGTACCATTTGACAGTGCTGATGGTGCAGCAGCAAATTCCGCTGGAGGACATCTTTGCGATTTTGGAAGAACGCAGCCAAAAAATCGGGAATCTGAAAAAACAGCACCAATCAGACCATAACAGCTGAAGAGGAAAAAAGACGGCGCTTATTTTTACCCTATGCTTTTTGTATAATACAAACGACGCGTGTGCGATTTGGCGCTTGGCTTTTGTTTTTTTGCAAGCGGGCAGGCTTTGTCATCGCGGTTGTCCGCTTGTTTTTTTCATGCCGTTTTGCGCCAATTTGCGGCTTGGCTGCGAAAGCATGCAATCTTTGTCCCGGGCTGGCGAAGCCGTGTAAGAGCAGGGTACATTCACCGAATCTTTGATGCCAGGCAGGGCGGATGTTTTGGGATGGTTGCATCTTTGGCTGTTTTATGGCATGATAGTAACACTGCCCATTGCGGGCAATCGCTGCTTTGCCGAAAGCCGGGACGCCTTTCGGCGGCGGAAATAAAACAAAAAAGGTGGAGCATATGGAAAAGACGAACCGTGGTTCCTTTAGCGGAAAGCTGGGCTTTGTCCTTGCGGCGGCAGGTTCAGCGGTGGGACTGGGGAACATTTGGCGGTTTCCCTATTTGGCGGCAAAATACGGCGGGGGGATCTTCCTGCTGGTTTACCTTATTTTGGCGGTAACGCTGGGCTTTGCCCTGATGACGGCGGAAATCGCGATCGGGCGCAAAACGGGCCTTTCAGCGATCGGCGCTTACGGCGCGCTGAACCGCAAATTCTCCTTTCTCGGCACGCTGACGGCGGTGATCCCGGTGATGATCCTGCCTTATTATTCGGTAATTGGCGGATGGGTGTTAAAATATCTGGCTGTTTTTGTGTCCGGCAGCGGGTCTGCTGCGGCGCAGGATGGCTATTTTCTGGGATATGTCGCGCAGCCCTATCAGCCGATGGTGTGGTTTTTGCTGTTCATCGGAATCACGTTTGCCGTGGTTTTGTTTGGCGTGGAAAAGGGAATCGAAAAATGCAGCAAGATCATGATGCCCTTTTTGGTGCTGCTGTCTATTGTTGTGGCGATTTTTGTAGTCTGCCAGCCCGGCGCCATGGAGGGAGTGGCCTATTACCTGAAGCCGGATTTTTCAAAGTTTACGCCGATGACGGTGTTGGCCGCCATGGGGCAGCTGTTTTATTCCATGTCGCTGGCGATGGGGATCATGGTCACCTATGGCTCTTATATGAAAAAAGAGGTGAATTTGGATCACGCGGTCCGGCAAATTGAGATTTTTGATACCGGTATCGCGTTCGTTTCCGGATTGATGATCGTTCCGGCCGTATACCTCTTTTCCGGCGGAGACGAATCCGCCATGAAAGCCGGCTCGGGACTGATGTTTATCACCTTGCCGAAAGTGTTCGCTGGCATGCCGTTTGGAACAGTGATCGGAGCGGTCTTTTTCCTGCTGGTGCTGTTTGCGGCGCTGACTTCCTCGATTTCGCTGATGGAAACCGTGGTATCCATCATTCGGGATAAAACCAGCCTGTCGCGGCGCAAAGCGGCGCTTCTCACGCTGGGATTCAGCATCCTGCTGGGGATTCCATCCTCGCTGGGATTTGGGCTCTGGTCCGGGATCCGTCCGCTGGGCATGTCTATTTTGGACTTTTTCGACTTTGTCAGCAATTCCGTTTTAATGCCGCTCGTCGCTTTTTTGACCTGCATTTTTGTCGTTTGGTTTGTAGGGCTGCAGAGCATTGTGGATGAGGTGAAGCTGTCTTCTCAGTTTAAGCGGGAGAAAATGTTTTGCATCATGATCCGGTATATCGCGCCGGTCTGTATCATACTGATTCTGGTAAGCTCCGTACTCAACAGCCTCGGCGTGATCAAAATCTGAGAATTGCGTGAATCAAAAGAAAAAGCCTTGCTTTTTATCACAAAAGCAAGGCTTTTTGTTTGAAAAACAGCGTCACCGTACGGCCGGCAGAATTTCCCGCAGACAGGAAATAAAAGCGGCGTTTTGCGCTTTGTTCCCAATAGAGACCCGGGACAGCGCAAACGCGCCGATGAGGATATTCCGTTTGGCGCATTCGGCTTGCAGGTCCTGCGGATCCATGTGCGCGTCGAAATACACAAAACTCGTCTGGGAAGGATAGACTTTGCACCCCAGCTGTTCCAGCTCCCGCGTCAGATAGTCCCGTCCATCCTTTACCATTTGGTAGGAGCGGGAAAGAAAATCGCGGTCGCCCAGCGAGGCGATTGCCCCGGCGATCGCCACGGTACTGGTGTTGAACGCGCCGGGAGAGCGCATTAAATCGTCGATGATCGCAGGACAGGCCAGACCGTATCCCACACGGATGCCCGCCATGCCGTGAATTTTGGAAAAGGTTTTCAGCACAAGAACATGATATCCCTCTAAGATCAGCGGTACCGCCGAGTGAACGGCTGGGTCGTCCGCGTATTCGATATACGCTTCGTCGACCATGATTAAAATTTCTTTCGGCACCTTTTTAACAAAAGCGGCCAGCTGATCCGCGCCTACCGCCGTACCGATGGGGTTGTTGGGGTTGCAGATGACAATAATCTTCGTGCGGTCGGTGATGGCTTGATACAATCCGTCCAGGTCGTAACGCATCTCTTTTGTCAGCGGCACTTCTACCGGGACGGCGCCGTTGGCCGTTGCCATATCCCAGTAAGCGCCGAAGGTCGGCGAGCAGTATAAAACCTCGTCCCCTTCCTCCAGGTAAACGGCGCCGATGGCATCGATCACCGCGCTGGAGCCGCCTGCGGTAAATACATTGTCCCGGGTCAGACCGTATACCTCCCCGATTCGGTCTTTCAGTGCCACGGCGTAGAAATCCGGATAATAGTTGCTGTTTTCCAAAGCAGCTGCCATGGCAGCCTTGGCTTTTTCGGACATACCAAGCTGGTTTTCGTTCCAGCACATCCGAATGACGGGATCGCAAGTGGCGGAGCTTTTCCGCTGGACGCGGGGCGTAAAGGCCATTTTTTCCATCGCGTGTCGGATTTTTGGAACAGACATATAGATTCCTCCTAAATGATAAAATGCCAAAGTGTATTATTGTATACAATTTTATATCTGATTCTATCACGCTTCCCCGCAAATGTCCAGCCCTGCGGAAACTTTTTCTTTGTCTGACCGGTTTTATCCCCTAAAAACGGCAGCGGCAGAAACATTCATCCGATGATGAATTTATATCGTGCAAATCCAACAAACTATACTATCGGAAACAATTTTATTCGCCAAGGAGTTTTATACCATATAGATGCGTTTTCCTTAGAAAAATCATGCATTTTTTTCGATGATTTCCCGGTATTTTTGACAGGATGCCAAAGATCCGAAAAATTGTGACGAATTATGGTTTTCCGCCTTGTTTTTCGATGGAAAAGCCCTTACACTATTGGGCATATGGCGATAGGAGAGAATTGCTTTTATGAGAAAAAGTTTCAAATATATGGCGTCGGCATTTTCCGCCGGTGGGCTTCTGCTCATTCTTTACGCGACGAAGGGACTGTTCCCTTTTGGCGAGAGCACCGTTTCCTGGTGCGATATGAACCAGCAGGTGGTCCCGCTTTTGTGTGAGTTTAAAGACATTCTGGAGGGAAAAGGAAGCCTTTTCCTCAATCTGCAAAACGCGGGCGGCATGAATTTCTGGGGGGTCTTCCTGTTTTTCCTTTCCAGCCCGTTTACTTTTCTGGTTGCGTTTGTGGAAAAATGGCAGATGATGCGGTTTGCCAATCTCCTGGTGCTTTTAAAAGTGATGCTTTGCGCCGGGTGCGCGTCGGTGTTTTTTGACCGTTCCTTTCCCAAACTGCGGCCGGTGTTTGCCGTTATGCTGTCGGTCAGCTATGGGCTTTGCGGGTATACCATGCTGTTTTATCAAAACATGGTCTGGATGGATATGATGTACCTGTTCCCTCTTTTTTTACTGACCCTGCAGCGCCTGGCAAAGACAGGATCTATCCTGCCGTACGCATTTTGCCTCGCGGCGATGATCGTTGTCAATTTCTATTTGGGATACATGCTGGTTTTGTTTCTGATTTTGGCGGCCGGCACCTGGATTTTATTTTTCTCCCCGCGGGAAATTCGGGGCCAAAGGACCATCCAACTGGCCGCCGGCACCTTGGGGGCGGCTCTGCTTTCCGCGGTGGCCTGGCTGCCGTCCCTTTTACAATACCTGAATTCTGCCCGGGGCGGCAGCCTGCTGCAAAGCCTCAGCAGCGGTAATTTTATCGCTCCGCTGGCCACCATCGGGATGCTGCTGTTGTGCACCGCCGTAATCCTCCCCTCGTTTTTGTTTCAGGCGCTGCGCTGCGCCCGCGGGGAAATGACAGATCCCCGGGAAACCTATACGCTGCTCCTTTTTGTTTTCATGCTCATTCCCGTTATCGTGGAGCCGATCAATAAAATTTGGCACACCGGAAGTTATCAGGCCTTCCCCGGCCGGTATGGGTACATTCTGGTCCTGCTGGGACTTTGCCTGGCGGCCTGGATCTTGCAGCGGCCGGCACGGCCGCTGTGCCGCCGGTCTTCCGCTTTATGGGCATCCGTGTTGTTCTTATTGTTGGGCGCTGTGATTTTCGCCGCGTTTTTCCTTTGGAATCATTATCCCAAAACCCTCACGGCATACACCCGAACGCTTTGGGGAAACGATCAGTCCCTTCGCATCTTTTTGATTTTCTTCCTGTTGTCGGCAGGATGCTGTGGGCTGGGCCTGTTTTTGTACCGGTACCGCCTGCTCAGCCAGCGCTTGCTGGCGGTTTGCCTGTGTATTTTGACCGCGGCGGAATCCCTTTTTTACGGGACCTGTTTTTTCGCCGCCAAATCAGATCAGAATTTTGTCAATGTCACCCGTCTGGAGGACCGGATCGATGACGGCAGTTTTTACCGGGTCAAGAATCACCAAAAAAATTACGACGTCAATCTGACGGGAGCCATAGGATACAACACCCTGAACCACTATACTTCTTTGACCGGAGAAGACTATATGCACGGAATTCGGAAACTGGGCTATTCTTCCTATTGGATGGAGGTCAGCTCCGTGGGCGGAACGCTGCTGAGCGACGCGCTGCTCAACCATAAATACACTATTTACCGGCAGGCCCCGCTGGAAGAAAATACGGTTTATTCAGATGGGGAATATTCGATTCGGCAAAATGATTTTGTCCTTGGGCTGGGCGTCGTCACCGGTGCGGATCTGGCGAAGGAGGAAGAATTGGAGCTGACCGCCCGCCCGTATGCCGGCGAGCATCTGCTGCGCACGCTGGCGCAAAGCGGGCAGTCCATTGTGAGGGAGTATGCTCCGACTGGTCTGTATAATCTGTCGTTTACAAGAAACGGCGCATATTACAATTTGTCCCGGGAGGGCGGCGGCGATTCCATGATAGAGTATCAGATCCCTGCGGCGGATGAGACCCGCACCTATTATTTTGACTGCTTTGACTCCCTGCAAAACAATCTCAACGAGCCGTATTACAAAGCCTTTTCCATTTATGTGGACGGCGAGCTGGTTTGCAAAGAATATCCGACCCAAAGCAATAACGGCATATTCGAGCTGACCGTGTGCGCCAATCAGCCGGTGCGTATTACGGTGACAGTCCACAAAGACGTGTCAGTCCGGTCGCTGGGCGTGTTCAGCGTTTCGCATGAATCACTGTCCCAAACGCTTTCGTCGATGCGCTCTGCCCAGCTGGAAACCGGGCGGGACACCGTATCCGGGACGGTTACGGCACAGGCGGATGGGGAATATCTGTTTTTATCTCTGCCCTATGATAAAGGCTACACCGCAACGGTAAACGGACAAACCGTTCCCATCCGGCGCGTGTTTGACACTTGGATGGCAATCCCGCTGACGGAGGGGGAGAACGCCGTTACACTTCGCTACCGGCCGCCGGGCTTTGCCGCCGGAGCGGTGATGAGTGCAGCGGGAATCGTATTTACATTGGCCGCCGGATGGTTCCTTTCCCGGAAAGGGCGGCGGATCCAGCCACTGGAAAAACCGGCGCATGTCCTGCTTTTCTGCCTGACAGCCGGTGTTTTTGCCGTTCTTTATCTGATGCCGCCAGCCGTATATTTTGTTTCCAGGCTCATTTCCAGATAAAAAAGGCCCCGCTGAAAGCGGGGCCTTTGATCATTTTTTCTGCAGGACAGGCCCTGATCATCCTTTTCTCTTGGCACCGCTTCATTTTCCATCTAAAATGTGCTATGATAACGCAGAAGAATTTTTCCGGGAAAGAGGTGTCTGAATGGAGGGCCCCGCGTACTGCGGATATTTCTGTGACGGCTGCCCGATCTATCAGGCGGGCGCCCATGCGGACGAGGCTGCGAAAGAGGCGCTCGCCCGGCGTTATACCACCTTTGCGCAGCCCCTTTCGGCTGCGGATATTTTCTGCGAGGGGTGCAAAGCGCAACCGGATCGTCTGGCAGTCTTCTGCCGGGGATGCGTGATTCGGGCATGCGCCTCAAAAAAGGGGCTGCCCCATTGCGGCGCCTGCGAATCATACCCCTGCGATTATCTGAAACAGCATATCCCACCGGACAGCGCCAGCAGAATTTGGCTGGATCAGCACCGGGAAAAGCCGTGAAAAACAAAGAAAAAGGAGGAGTTCCATGGCGTCTGATGCCAGAAATCTCATAAAAGCGCAGATTACCAAAAAAGGCGAGGCCCATCTGCGGGAAGGGCATCCCTGGGTGTACGATACAGAGGTCGTTTCGCTGGATGCTCCCTGCGAGGACGGCGGCTTGGTGGAGGTGACCAGCCCAAAAGGCCGGTACCTTGGCGCAGGGTTCTATAACAGCCACTCCAAGATCCGCATCCGCGTGATCTCCACCAATGCCAACGACCGCTTCGACCGGGACTTTTTCCGTCGGCGGCTGCAGCACGCCTGGGAGTATCGCAAAACAGTCATGGGTGAGGATATCGGCTGCTGCCGCCTGATCTTTGGGGAAGCGGACCTGTTTCCCGGCCTTACCGTGGACCGGTTTGGGGACATTCTGGTGACGCAAACCTTGTCGTTGGGGATGGAAAAGCAAAAGCCGATGCTGTTTGAAGAGCTTTACCGCCTGCTGACAGAGGACGGCCAGACGATCCGGGGTATCTACGAACGAAACGATGTGGCCATCCGGAAGCTGGAGGGAATGGAGGAAAACAAGGGCTTTTTCCCGCTGGAGGGGCTCCCGGTTCCGGACAGTACCGAAACACAGATCACCGAAAACGGGATCCGGTACGCGGTGGACTTTGAAAACGGCCAAAAAACCGGTTTCTTTCTGGATCAGAAATACAACCGCCGGGCGGCGGCCGCTCTGGCCCCGGGAAAGCGGGTGCTGGATTGCTTTACCCACACCGGTTCCTTTGCGCTCAATGCGGCAAAGGCCGGGGCCGCGCATGTACACGCGGTGGACATTTCCAAAGAGGCGGTGGAAATGGCCCGGCACAATGCCCGCCTGAATGGGCTGGAAGCGAATATGAGTTTTGAAACGGCCAATGTATTCGACCTGCTTCCCTCTTTGTCCGGGCATCCTTATGACTATATTATTTTGGACCCGCCGGCCTTTACCAAGTCCCATCAGACGGTGGACGCGGCGATGCGGGGCTATAAGGAGATCAATCTGCGGGCGATGAAGCTTTTGCCCCGCGGCGGGTATCTGGCCACCTGTTCCTGCTCCCACTTTATGACCGAGGAGCTTTTCTGCAGGATGCTGCGGGCCGCGGCGTTCGACGCAAAAGTTTCCCTGCGGCAGATCGAGGCGCGCCAGCAGGCCCCGGACCATCCGATTTTGTGGAACGTACCGGAAACCAATTATCTGAAATTTTACCTGTTCCAGGTGGTATAGCGAAAAAACGGGGCTTTGTCCCCGTTTTTTGCTTACACGGGGCGATAAATATGGTACAATGGAAAAAACGACGGGAGGGATTTTATGGCGGTTATTCGGATGAACCTGCTTTCCAAAAGCCTGGGACGGCAGACCAATATTACGGTGATCCTGCCTACCATGACCTATGACGAAATGGTATCGGGCAAAGAAGTCTACCGGCCTGGGATGGGCTATCAGCTGATGTATCTGCTGCACGGCACCTACGGAGACGAAACGGACTATCTGCACTTTACCAATATAGTCCGGTACGCGGATGAGCACAAGCTGGCGGTGGTCATGCCCGCCGCGGCCAACTCGGACTATGCGGACTACCGGCAGGGACCCCAATATTTTACCTGGATCACTGAGGAGCTGCCGCTGGTACTGAAGACCCTGTTCCCCATTTCCGACCGGCGGGAAGATACCTTTGTGGCGGGGCTGTCCATGGGGGCCAACGGCGCGATGAAAATTGCCCTGACCTATCCGCAGCGGTTTGCCGCCGCGCTGATGATGTCCGGCGCCGCGCGAAGCGGAGAAAACCTGGAGGAATTTGCCCGCCGCCGGATAAAGACGAGCCCGGCGCTTCCGGATATTTCTGATTTTTACGGCGATCTGCGCTCTTTTTCCGGTTCTCGGTTTGACGCGTATGCCCAGGCCAAACGCCACATGGAAAACGGGACTGCCCTGCCCCGAATGTTTTTCACCTGCGGCGGCGAGGATGCTTTAGCGTTGGAACGCACGAGAAAAGCAGTCGATTTTCTGACCGATTTGGGCTGTGATGTTTTTTATGAAGAGGTGCCGGGTTACCGGCATGAATGGGATTTTTGGGATCTGAGCCTGCGCAAGGCCATCAGCGGATGGCTGCCGCTGCGGCACGGCCCGGTTATGCCCGAAGAGAGAAAGGACTGATCTGATGATTTACACCATACAAAATAGCTGCCTGACAGTAGGGGTGAAGGATGCCGGCGCAGAGCTTTGCTCGATAAAGGACGCGGCGGGAACCGAATACCTGTTCGACGCGAATCCCGCTTACTGGGGGCGCAGCGCACCAGTTCTGTTCCCTTTTGTGGGAAGCTTAAAAGAGAAAGCTTTTGTTTATGAAGGAAAAACCTATCCGATGGGGCAGCATGGCTTTGCCCGGGATATGACGTTTTGCCTGCTGAAACAGAAAGAGGATGAAATCTGGTTCCGGTTAGAGTCGGATGAAGAGACCCTTGCCAAATACCCGTTCGCCTTTGTACTGGACATCGGTTACCGACTGGAGCAGAACACGGTCCGTGTGCTGTGGGAGGTGCGAAATCCGTCGGAACAAAAGGATCTGTACTTTTCCATCGGCGCGCATCCGGCGTTCCTTTGCCCGCCTTGCGGTGGAGGGATGGACGGATGCTATCTGGGCTTTGATCTGCCCGGAGACCTTTCTTACCGTCTGCTGAACGGGCAGGGGCTGGTAACGCAGCAGACCCATACCCTCCCGCTGCAAAACGGCCTTTTCCGCCTGTATCCCGGCCTGTTCGACCGGGACGCGCTCATCGTCGAAGGAAAGCAGACCGGCCGGGTCTGGCTGGCCGATGGGGAAAAAAAGCCGTTTGTGACGGTGGAATTTGACGCGCCGCTGTTTGGCGTCTGGTCCCCGGCCGGCAAGAATGCGCCGTTTGTCTGCATTGAACCGTGGTACGGCCGGTGCGACGCACAAGATTTTTCCGGCGATTTGACCCAGCGGGAATACGGCAACTGCATATCTCCCGGGCAGGTGTTCCGGGCGGATTACCGGATTCAAATCGGGTAACAATCAGAACAGGTCCGCAGATTTTTTAAAAAAATGAAAACCGGCGCGCGCTTCCCCTGTAACGTTTGGGAAGGCGCACCGGTTCTTTTTTTATGAGGCCGGGCAACGGAGGGATTGCGGCGATCCCGCTTTTGTGCGGCTGGCGCGCGCCAAAACAAAAATTTTTCCCAAAAGCGCCGCGCAGCCAAAGAAAATCCCGAAAATTCAGAAAAAATTTCCGCGCGACAGGTTGAGAAATCGAATGCGAGCGGGTATAATATTTTTGATATGCGGCGTTTTATCGCGCAAAGCGGTATTGCCGTGGTTTCAGATAAGAGGATATGGGCAGAACAGGATTTTTATCCATGTGCACGCGCGGATTTAGAATAAACGAGGAATATCAAAGGGGGACGCAATCGTGTTTTTTACAAAAGACATCGGCATTGACCTGGGCACGGCAAATACCTTGATTTTTATGAAAGGGAAAGGCATCATCATGCGGGAGCCGTCGGTCGTGGCGGTGGATGTGCGCAGCGACTCGGTTAAATTTGTCGGACAGGAAGCCAAAGACGTCATCGGCAGAACGCCTGGTTCCATCGTTGCGGTTCGCCCGCTGAAAGACGGTGTAATCGCCGACTTTGACATCACGACCAGCATGCTGCAGCTTTTTATCAAAAAAGCGTTGGGCAATTCGATTTTTGTACGTCCCCGGGTGGTCATCTGCATCCCGTCCGGCGTTACCGAGGTGGAGCGCCGCGCAGTAAAAGAGGCGACCCAGAAAGCGGGCGCGAAATATGTTTCCATTATTGAAGAGCCAATGGCGGCGGCCATCGGCGCGGGTCTGCCTGTGGCGGAAGCAACCGGCAGCATGGTCGTGGACATCGGCGGCGGCACCAGCGAAGTGGCGGTCATTTCCTTGGGCGGCATCGTGGCGGCTCGTTCGGTGCGCGTCGGCGGCGACGAGTTCGACTCTTCCATTATTCAATACATCAAAAAGAAATACAATCTGCTGATCGGCGAGCGCACCGCGGAGGATGTGAAAATTCAGATCGGATCGGCGTTCCCCTATGAGGGCGAGGCGCCGATGGAGATCAAAGGCCGCAACCTGGTGGACGGCCTTCCGAAAAATATTATGGTCGAGCCGTATGAGATCCGGGAAGCGCTGGCTGACCCGCTGGAGCTGGTCATGGATGCGATTAAGACCACATTGGAGCGGACCCCTCCGGAGCTGTCGGCGGATATCATCGATCACGGCATTACGCTGACCGGCGGCGGCGCGCTGCTCAAAGGCTTGGACCAGTTGATCACCAAAGAGACCGGCATGCCGGTATATGTTGCGGAGCGTCCGCTGGACTGTGTTGCGGATGGCGCCGGTACGGTACTGGAGAATCTGGAGAAGCTGCGTGATGTCTTGGCGGAGGACGACCGGCGCGGTTAATCTTCTTGTTTGGACGGTGTATTTTGCGGCGGTGGCAGCCGTGTTTCCCCTATTTTATGCCGGCTTGGCATGGAATTTTTCCCGTTGGGCGGGGCAGGGGGAAAAGCGGCCCATGGCCGCTTTTTCTTTGATTTGCAGCGGAATGGAAAAAGACAGCAAAGGAGGGATGGGTCATAAAAGATTTTTTTAAAACAAAGACATTCAAGGTCATTTTAGGGCTTGCCGTGCTGATGTGCGCTTTTATGTTGCGGGCGGCCTATACAGAAGGCATTGCCATTTTCACGCAGAGGGCGATCGGGGCGATCGCGTACCCATTCCAAAAGGCTGCGGCGGAAATCTCCTCCGGTGTGAACAATATGCTTCAGGGCCATTTGCGCACCGAGCAGCTGCGGGAGGAAAACGAACAGCTGAAAGAAGAGGTCCGGCAGCTGCGGGATCAAATGGTCGATTATGAGTCGATCAAAAACGAAAACAAGCTGTACCAGAAATTTTTGGATATCAAAGAGCAAAATTCCGATTTCGAATTTTGCCCGGCTATGGTGATCGGCCGCGATGCCAACAGCCAGTTTGGAAGTTTTATCATTGATAAAGGAACTCTTCAAGGCGTTGACAAACGGGACCCGGTCATTACTTCAGACGGGCTGATCGGCGTGATTGAAGAGGTGGGGTTAACCTACTCCAGGGTCATTACCATTTATGACCCGAGCCTGAACATAGGCGCCTATATATCCCGTACGCGGGATACCGGCATTGTGGTCGGCGCGGTGGATCTGGCGCAGGAAGGGCAATGCAAAATGACCTATCTGCCCAGGGACAGCGGCGCGGCCATTGGCGATATGATTCTTACTTCCGGCGGGAATATTTTTCCCAAAGGATTGAAAATCGGTACGATAAAAGAGATCCGGCAGGAAGACCACGGGGTTTCCCTCTATGCGGTGGTGGAACCGTTTGCTTCTGTGAACGATGCAAAGGATGTTTTTGTGATTACATCTTTTGAAGGGCAGGGCATTCTGATTGGAGAAGATTTGGGCCAAACGGAAGAAAAGCAATCGGAATCCGGCGCAGACAGCAATGCTGCTGAGGAAGATTCCTCTTCGGTGGAGGCTGGCCAATGATTCGGAAAAAGCAGATTTGGACCTCGATAAAATACTTTTCGTATATCTTAATATTATTTATCCTATACGCAATGCAAACAACCGCCAGTTTTTTTTCTTTGTTCGGGATCCGGCCCATTTGGGTGATTCCGTTTGCGGTAGCGGTTTCCATGTGTGAAGATGTCGTTCCTGCCGCTATTTTCGGTTCGCTCAGTGGGCTGCTCTGCGACTTGGGAAGCCGGTCGCTGTTTGGCTTTAATGGCTTGCTGCTGCTTTGCGGCTGTGTAGCCATCAGTTTATTAAGCTTTTTTCTGATTAAAGTCAATTGGAAGAGCGCTCTCCTTTTTGGCGGTGCGTTGGCGTCTGTCCGTGCATTATTGGA
>JBJEQT010000029.1:0-4462 GCA_051881895.1 Oscillospiraceae bacterium | reverse complement strand
CAGCGGCCTCTAAAGACGCTGCTGAACGCGGGCCCATCGGATATCATCCAGCAAAATCTGTATCCGATGATGGATATTTTACTGATTGCCGTTTTACTGGTGCTGCATGTAGGTTTGTTTGTGCTGATTTGGAGCCAGGGACGAAATGTGTCTTTTCAAGCGGCGGAAATTTTAGCCATTGTAATCGGTGGCCTGGCTTTGACCGGGCTTCCTGTCTCGACAGCCATCCTTACCAATATGGGGTATGCGGCTCAGGGGGCTGAGATGTTGGCGAATTATTCGCTGTTGGCAAATTTGATGGGGATGGCTCGCCCGTTATCCCGCTTGGGATTGGTTTTATTGGTCGTGGGGGCGACTGCCTCATTAGGCAATAAACGTGCCTGCCAGCGGCCCCGGTAAAAAGAAGACGGAGCGGCAAAAATCACAGGACAAAATAAAAAAAGACTGCGAACCCGCAGTCTTTTTTTATTTTGTCCTAAAACCGAAGAGAAAGGCAGCTCAATCCACCGTCGATTTTCCGATATTCAGAAGTGTCCACAACCAATACTTCATATCCCAGGCTTTCAATGGCTTTTTGCGTCTGTGGATATCCGGCAGGCACCAGTACTTTGCCGTTGACCCAGATGCAGTTGGCGCCGTATTCTTCTCCGGCGGCTATCTGGATTTGATGAAATTGGGAAAAAGTCGGATTTTCCAGAAATTCGCCGCAAATCAGCAAGTGATTGTTTTCAAGATAGGAAAGACCTGTTTTCAGATGCAGAATCGTGTGGAGAGGCACCATTTCTCCGCTCATACCATATTTTTTCAACGCGTTGATCAATTGCTGCGCACCCTCCACATTTGTACGGGCGGAAATACCGATATAAAAATGGTCTCCCACCATCATGACATCGCCGCCTTCTAATGTGCCGGGCGCCTGAATATACTCGATTCGGTCTTCGCCGTAAAAATTTTTTATCACAGGGATCATAGCCTCTATTTCACCTTTCCGGGAAGGAGCGCCGGGATTGGTAATCAAAGCAAATTCCCGGGTCAAAACGGCTGTATCCTCCACAAAGCAGGAGTCGGGGTATGCTTCGTCTGCTTCCAACACGGTGACTTTCACGCCGCATTGCTGCAAGGCATCTATATAAGCGGAATGCTGCTGCAAAGCCAATTCATAATCCGGTTTCCCCAAATCGGCAGTGGTAATGCCGTTGATCATGGCGCGACAGGGCTTTTTTACAATTACATTGGTAAACATTTTGATTCCTCCACTTATAGATTGAATAATTATAATGATTATATTAATAAAAATACAATAATACCAGTGAAAAATGATGTAAAATCTCAAATTTATGCATATTTGGTGAAGATTCTGAAAGAAAAAGCGGTTTGGGGGAATTTTTTGACATTTTTGTGCATTGTAATCTGCGGGGAAAAGGCATAAAATAATCAAATAAATAACTTGTATACAGGAGTACTTCCGCACCAAGTCTGCTTGGGTGGGGAACGACTGGAACTATCTTAAATCAGGAAAGGGTGTTACGATGTTATTTGAAAATCAATACAGAACCAATACCTGTGGGGAGCTCAGAGAAAATAATATCGGAGCATCGGTCCGGGTATGCGGATGGATTCAGTCTGTTCGTGACCATGGCGGCGTCTTGTTTGTGGATCTGCGCGATGAGTATGGCGTGATACAGGTGGTTTTTCACGACGAAACCATGCTCAAGGGCGTGCCGAAAGAATCGGTGGTAACGGTGAGCGGCAAAGTAGTGGAACGGGATCCGGAAACGGTGAATCCCAAAATTCCAACCGGGTATGTGGAAGTTGCCGCTGAAGAAATGACGGTGCTCAGCCGGGCGGTTTCCGGCCTGCCATTCGAAATCGATCAATCCAAAGATACCAAGGAAGAATTGCGTTTGTCTTACCGCTTTTTGGATTTACGCAATCCGAAAGTGCATGAGAATATCGTCTTGCGTTCCCGTATTATCGCTTATCTGCGTCAGAAAATGACCGAACTGGGCTTTTTGGAGATTCAGACGCCGATTCTGTCCGCTTCTTCACCGGAGGGCGCCCGGGATTATCTGGTGCCCAGCCGCAAGCATCCGGGGCAATTTTATGCGCTTCCGCAGGCGCCTCAGATTTTCAAACAGCTTTTGATGGTGTCCGGATTTGACCGCTATTTTCAGATTGCCCCTTGCTTCCGGGACGAAGACGCAAGGGCAGACCGTTCCCCCGGTGAGTTTTACCAGCTGGATTTTGAGATGGCTTTTGCCACGCAGGAAGAAGTGTTTCGGGTAGCGGAAGAAGTGATCGGCGGCACGTTCCGCGCCTTTTCGGATAAAAAAGTGACCGAAGGTCCTTTTCCACGCATCCGTTACGAAGAGGCAATGTTAAAATATGGTACCGATAAGCCGGATTTGAGAAACCCCTTGGAGATCGTGGAGTTGAGCGATCTGTTTGTGGAAAGCGATTTTAAACCGTTTCGTGGACAAACCGTGCGGGGGATCTGCGTGAAGGGGGCTGCCAGCCAATCCAAAAAGTTTTTCGAAACGATGCTGGATTACGCGATGGGAATCGGCATGAAAGGGTTGGGCTACTTAAAAGGCGAGGGCGGACTCAAGTTCGCCGGCCCCATTGATAAATTTTTGAATGACACCTTGCGCCAGCAGCTGGTAGACCGAACCGGAGTGGGTGAGGGGGACATTCTGTATTTCATTGCCGATAGTAAAGAAGCGGCCCCGAAGTTGGCGGGGCAGATCCGGGCTGAGTTAGGACGCCGGCTGGATTTGCTGGAAAAAGACGCATTCCGCTTTTGCTTTATTGTGGATTTCCCCATGTATGAGCTGAATGAGGAGTCCGGCGAGGTGGGCTTTACGCATAACCCGTTCTCTATGCCGCAGGGAGGCCTCAAAGCACTGGAGGAGAAGGACCCGCTGGATATTTTGGCTTATCAGTACGATATTGTCTGCAACGGAGTGGAGCTTTCTTCCGGCGCAGTGCGTAACCATGATTTGAATATCATGCGCAAGGCTTTTGCGATTGCCGGGTATGATGAGGCGGTCCTTAAAGAAAAATTCGGCTCGCTGTACCGGGCGTTTCAATACGGTGCGCCGCCTCACGCCGGCATGGCTCCCGGCGTGGATAGAATGGTGATGCTGTTGACCGGCGAGGAGAACATCCGGGAGGTCATCGCGTTCCCCATGAATAGCAACGGCCAGGATCTTCTGATGGGCGCGCCCGGTCCCGTAACACTGCAGCAGCTGCGAGAAGCGCACATCAAACTTCGTTAGGAGGCGCCGAAAATGATCACAAAAGAAGAAATCCTGGAGATTGCCACATTAAGTAAACTCTATGTGCCAGAAGAAAAGCTGGATGATTTGACAAAAGCCATGGGGGACATTCTGGCTTTTGCGGATACCATTAATGCGGCAGGCGCCCAAGCGGAAGAATATGAGGGGCTCGAAGGCCTGTCCAATGTATTTCGGGAAGACGAGGTATTGCCCTCCTATCCGGCGGAAGAGATCCTGCAAAACGCCGGCGGCGGAGAAAACGGATATTTCCCGGTGAAAAAACGAAAGTAGGAGGGAAAAGCTGTGTCAGGCATGATAAAAACAATAGGCGGCCTGCTGCGTCAGAAAAAGGTGAGCTGTGCCGAATTGACCCAGGCGTATCTGGATGGAATCGCCAAAGATAACAGCGCTCTCAACGCCTATGTACGGGTGACTGAGGACCGTGCATTGGAAACCGCCGGGGCGGTGGACCGCAAAATCGCGGCGGGAGAGCCTCTTTCCTTGCTGGAAGGCATTCCGATGACGCTGAAAGACAACATCTCTACCCGCGGGATCGAAACGACCTGCTGTTCCCGCATTTTGAAAGGATACACCCCGATTTACGACGCGACCGTTTGGCAGACGCTGCAAAAGCAAAATGCCGTGTTGTTGGGCAAAACCAATATGGATGAATTTGCCATGGGTTCTTCCTGCGAGACTTCCTGCTTTGGCGGAGCAGCCAACCCGTTTGATACCGGCCACGTGGCGGGCGGAAGTTCCGGCGGCGGCGCATCGGCAGTGGGAGGCAATCTGGCGGTTTATGCGCTGGGGTCCGATACCGGAGGTTCTATCCGTCAGCCGGCCGGATTTTGTGGATTGGTAGGGCTGAAACCCACCTATGGCGCGGTGTCCCGCTTTGGCTTGATCGCTTATGCTTCCAGCCTGGATCAGATCGGACCGATCTGCAAAACCGTATCCGATGCCGCAGCGGTGTTCGAGACGATCAGTGACCGGGACCCGATGGATTCCACCAGTGTGGGGAAAAAAGAGTCGGTTTTGGCCCAATTGGAGCAAAAACCGGATTTGCTTACAATCGGCGTTGTAAAAGAGTATTTCCATGGGGTAGACCCTCAGGTGGAAACGGCCCTGCAGGAGGCGGTCCGTACGTATGAAAAGTTGGGCGCGAAAATCGTGGAACTTTCCAT
>JBJEQT010000028.1:0-4487 GCA_051881895.1 Oscillospiraceae bacterium | reverse complement strand
TGGGAAAAAAGGGCTTTTGTGCGGTTTTTTGACCGGACTGTTGTGCTGTCTGGTTTTAACCGGCGTTTCATTGACGGTGATGCATTTTTCGCTGGATGCTTCTCAGGCTGTAAAACTGGGCGTTGTTTTAACAATGTCCTGCATCGGAGGAGTCCTTGGCGTAAACAGGCAGGGAAAGCGAAGAGCCTGAGATTTTTGGAAGATATCCAATCAAAAATAAACGGCATAGCCTTAGGCTATGCCGTTTTTGTTGTATCTGGCTTTTATCGGAAAAATGCTATTTAGAAAGACGGCGTTTCGGTGCCGCGTGAATCGCCTGTCCTTCCAGATCTTCCAGCGCCTCGGTTACCGCTTCGGTAAAGGTGGGGTGAGGGCGGATGACCCGACGCATCTGCTGTGCGGTCAGGCGGTTGGAAATGGCGTCGGCGAATTCGCTGACAAGATCGGTCGCCCGGGCACACATCAGCTGCGCGCCGAGAAGGACGTCGGTTTCTTCATCACAGACCACCTTAATAAATCCGCGGTCTTTTCCTTCAATAAGGGTTTTCCCGTTTGCAGCCATCATGAACTTTCCTGTTTTCACAGAGAGCCCACGGGCTTTTGCCTCGTCAGCAGTCAGACCGACACTGGCGATCTCCGGATCGGTGTATATACAAGAGGGGACCAACGAAAGGTCGATAGACGGTGAATGGCCCGCTATACGCTCAACTGCCGCAATCCCCTGCGCGGAAGCCAGATGCGCCAGCTGGATGCGGGAAGTTACATCTCCAATGGCCCAGATATTTTCCAAAGAAGTGGAGAAGTCATCGTTTGTGACAATCCGGCCTCGTTCTGTCTGCGGCTCAATACCCGGCCCGAACAGTCCTTCCGTATTCGGACGGCGGCCAATGGCAACCAAAACGCCCTGTGCCTGAACAGATTCTTCCTGATCACCCTTGCGGAAGCGGCAGCAAAGTACCCCGTCTTTGGAAGTGATTTCCTGCACCATGGCGCCGGTTTGGACATTGACGCCCCTCTTTTTCAAAATCATCCCAAGATTCTGAGAAATCTCCCGATCCATCGTGGGAAGCAGGCGATCCATTGCCTCCAGAATGGTTACTTCACAGCCGAGCCGATTGTAAAAAGTGGCAAATTCAACGCCGATTACGCCGCCGCCGATAATGACCAGGCTTTTATAATCAATGGGATCGCCTTCCAGCACTTCATCGCTGGTTACAACGCCGGGAGAGTCCAACCCAGCAATTGGCGGACGGGCCGGGACAGAGCCGGTGGCGATTAAAATATGGTCAGCGGTAATTTGGCCGTTATCGGAACCCATTACGGAAATTTCATGCGGGGCCGTGATAGTAGCAGTCCCGTGCAGCAAATCGATTTTATTAGACTTCAGAAGCTGCTCCACACCGCCGCGCAGCTGCAGGACGATTTTCAGTTTACGGTCGTGGATGCGGCCCATATGATAGCCGGTTTCCGGAATCTCCAGCCCAAGCTCCTGGGCGTTTTGTGCCTGATGGTAAACTTCCGCTGCGTGAAGCAGCGCCTTGGTGGGGATACAGCCCCGATTCAGGCAGGTGCCGCCTACATCCCGATTCTCAATTACAACGGTTTTCAGGCCCATCTGTGCCGCGCGGATGGCCGCTACGTATCCACCGGGACCTGCTCCGATTACTGCCAGTTGATAGTTACTCATTCAGCATCGCCTCCTTTTCCTGCTGCGGCGCATTCCGCAAAAAACTTTGCAGATCCGCAGTCATTTCGGCATATTGAGGAATATCCGCCAAAGGGGACAGAGCGTCGGCCAATCCCGGCAGGGAAAAGGGCTGCCCGCGCAGGCAAAGGGGAATTTTTTCAACAAAGTCCGTGTCCATGGCATCGGAGTACACCTGCGTATCGGTGACCTTTCCGTTATTTACATCAAAGCGAAGCTGGATACCACCCCACGGGAACCTTTCCTCCAACTCATAGGAAAAGGGCATTTCCCGGCCAAGACGCCAGGTCCATGAGGAGAAAGTGGCGGAAATTTTGCGGATTTCTTCCCAGTCGAACGTTTTGTCGTCCAGCGTTTGGATGGGAAGCCCGTAAACCTCCTCAAAAGATTCCAAAAGCGCCTGGGAAAAGTTTTCCACGGTGATGGACGGACACAGTTCCCGCAGGTTTACCACTCGGGATTTTACCGAAGAAACGCCTTTGGATTGAAGCTTCTTAGCGGATACATTCAGGTATTTTGCCATTTGTGTCGTATCCACGTCAATCAGCAAAGTGCCATGATGGCATCCGGCACCCTTTGATTTTTGAAAAGCATTTCCGGAAAACTTTCGTCCATCGATGGTAACATCGTTGCGCCCAGTCTTTTGGGCATCCAAGCCAAAGCGGCCTGCTGCGCGTCGGATTACCTCCAGCTGGCGGTCTACGCTGTAGTCCTCCAAGGGGGCGACAAAGGTAAAGTTCAGATTGCCCAAATCGTGGAAAACCGCTCCGCCGCCGGACGGGCGACGGGCCAGAAAGCCGCCTTCCTGCTCCAACAGGTCAACGTTGCATTCTTTCCAGGCATTTTGGTTTTTACCGATAACTACCGTCTGTCGGTTTTGCCACAGGTAAAAAATACAAACGCCGGGCTGGCAATGCTGCAGAAAATAAGCTTCCAACGCCAGATTGTCATAGGGATTGTTCCCGGTCCCCCGGTAGAATTGCAGATTTTGAATCATAGTTTCTCTCCCCGATGAAAAGTAGCGTGCCCGGCACTGGGCCAGGACACGCGGCTTTCAGGTTTATTCAAAAGAATAGCGAAGTTTGGGGTTGCGTGCCGCTCCGACTTCATCCAGACGGCGGACAGGGGTGTGGTGGGGCGCATCATGTAGCGCCTGCGGATCGGTTTTCGCCGTTTCGTACAGGCTGCGGAATACCTTTATCGCCTCGTCCAGCGTTTCTTTGGACTCTGTCTCTGTAGGCTCGACCATCAACGCCTCGTGAACGATCAACGGGAAGTACATGGTCGGCGGATGGATACCGTTGTCCAAAAGGCCCTTGGCAATATCCATGGCAGAAATGCCGGTTTCTTTTTTCAAAGGCTCCAGGGACATGACAAATTCGTGCATGCACCGCTCATCGTAAGCCATGGTATACAGGTCGCACAGCTTTTTCATCATATAATTGGCGTTGAGCACAGCATTCTGAGACGCTTCCCGAATGCCTTCCGCGCCAAGCGTCAGGATATAAGTCAGCGCCTTGACCACGACGGTAAAGTTTCCGTAGAAAGATTTTACCCGACCGATGGAATGTTCCGGCGTATGGAAGTGGTACTGGCCTTGTTCTTCTTTCACCGCCGGGCCGGGCAGGAAATCAGCCAGCAGCGCTTTGCAGCCAACCGGACCGCTGCCGGGACCGCCGCCGCCATGGGGCGTGGCGAAGGTCTTGTGCAGATTCAGATGCACAACATCAAAGCCCATATCGCCGGGCCGGGAAATCCCCATAACCGCATTCAGGTTTGCGCCGTCATAATAGTTTAAACCGCCTGCGTCATGGACGATTTTAGTGATTTCCAAAATATTTTTATCAAACAGGCCAACCGTGTTGGGGTTGGTCAGCATCAATCCCGCAGTATCCTCGCCAACAGCGGCGCGAAGTTTTTCCAGGTCAACGCAACCGTCTTCCTGCGAAGGAATGCTCACCACGGTGAATCCTGCCATTGCGGCGCTGGCCGGGTTGGTTCCGTGGGCGGAATCCGGGACGATGATTTTGGTCCGCTTGCTGTCGCCACGGTGTTTATGATAGGCTTTGATCAGCAAAAGTCCGGTGAATTCGCCATGGGCGCCTGCGGCAGGCTGGAAAGTAATATTGTCCATGCCGGTGATTTCACACAGGGCCTTTTCCGTTTGGTAAAGCACTTCCATCGCGCCCTGGACCGTGTGTTCCGGCTGCAGGGGATGAATCGAGCTGAAACCGGGCAGTGCCGCCATTTCCTCGTTGATTTTCGGATTGTATTTCATGGTGCAGGAACCCAGCGGATAAAATCCGTTGTTTACACCGTGGGTGCGCCCTGCCAGCGCCGTGTAGTGGCGGCTGATGTCGTTTTCCGACAACTGGGGCAGATTCGGCGCTTTTTCACGGCGCATCGATTCCGGCAGGGAAAAGGCGGGAACGTCGCATTCCGGCAAAACGGAGCATCCGCGCCCCGAAGCACCGGATTCAAAAATCAGTTTCATGCGCCGCACACCTCCTTTATGACTGTAATAGCCCTGTCAATTTCCTCTTTGCTGTTCTGCTCGGTAGCACACCAGAGTACGCAGCCGGAAAGTTCCCCGCCCAGCGGGAGACCGCCCAGAATGCCCTGTGCTTCCAACGCCGCCATTACCTTCGGCACGTCGGGGCAGGAGGCGACGAATTCGTGGAAGAATTCGCCGGAGAAGCGCAGTTCGCAGCCAGGGATCTTGGCCATTTCCTCGGCAAAATAGTGGGCTTTGGCAAAGGATTGCTCCGCTGCCTGCTGCAGG
>JBJEQT010000027.1:2122-4494 GCA_051881895.1 Oscillospiraceae bacterium | reverse complement strand
CCCTCTTCGCTTTTCGCCACCGGATTGGTATAAACCGCTTCAAACAAAAATTGCTGCAGCTGCAGGAAAGCTTTCTGGGTCTGCGGATCCATGGCAATGGTCTCGCCGCTGTTTTCAATCACCGAGCCGACCAGCGACGCGATCCGCTGGTTTTTTTTGCGCCCCAGCGTCCACTTGACCTCCCAGGGGAGATCCTCCTCGTTCAGTACCCCGGCCCGCACCGCATCGTCCACATCGTGATTCATGTAGGCGATCTTGTCCGAAAAACGGACAAGCTTTCCCTCCAGGGTCTCAGCTTCCGGCCCGGATGTGTGGCAGCGTATCCCGTCCCGCACTTCCCAGCAGAGATTCAGACCCCGGCCGCCGTTCTCCAGTTTTTCCACTACCCGCACGCTTTGCAGATAGTGCTTGTACCCATTGGGCGAGACCTCATTCAGCGCCCGTTCCCCCGCGTGGCCAAAAGGGGTATGCCCCAAATCATGGCCCAGTGCAATGGCCTCGGTCAAATCCTCATTGAGCCGCAGCGCCCGGGCGATGGTGCGTGCGATCTGCGCCACTTCCAGCGTGTGGGTCAATCGGGTCCGGTAATGGTCCCCTTCCGGGCTTAAAAACACCTGGGTTTTATGCATCAGCCGCCGAAAAGATTTGCAGTGGATAATGCGATCCCGGTCCCGCTGAAAAGGGGTACGGATCGGGTCTTCCTCTTCCGGGCGCTCCCTGCCTTTGGTGCGCTGCGACAACACCGCCCGGGAAGACAGATATTGCGCTTCCTGCAGCTGGGTTTGTTCCCGAACCGTCATAAAACCCCTCCTTGTTGGAAAAAGCTCTCAATGATATATTACGAAATAAAAAGAAAAAACCCTGCTTTTATCATAAAATTTTTTCAAAAATAAAACCAGGCGCATCTGTTTTTTCTTTCACGCACGGCACAAAAGCCCCGCGCTTTCCTTCTGCTTTTGCGCAAACGGCTACTCCAAATCCGCGCAGACTTCCTCTACCAGCTGCGGCATGATAGATGCCGCCGTCAGCTCGGTGATTTCTTTTTGAAAAGCCGGTACCTTGTCCGAGGTCATCATAATCCGCAGGCGCACCTGGGCGCCAAAATCCGATTCCATGGTCTGCGCGTTATAACGGGGCAAGAGGTAGCTGATTTTGCCATACCAGTCGTAGCCAAAATGAAGCTCCAAAATCGAACAGGGATTCATGTGCAGGCGCACCGCCGCGTCTACCGCCAGTTTTGCTCCATGGGAATAAGCCCGTACCAGCCCGCCGGCTCCCAGCAGGATGCCGCCGAAATAGCGGGTGACGACCACCGCCACATCGGTGAGCCCCTCCCGTTCCAAAACCTCCAGCACCGGCACGCCGCCGGTCCCCTGCGGTTCCCCATCATCGCTCATGCGCTTGATACCGCTTTCCCGCAGGATATAGGCGAATACGTTATGGGTGGCCTCCCGGTGCTCCGTACGGATGCGGGATAAAAAATCCAGCGCCTCCGCCTCATCCTTCACCGGCGCGATATGCCCGATAAAACGGGATTTTCTCTCGATAAATTCATCGCTGGCATAGCCTGCCACCGTCTCGTAAGGCTGGAACAAAACAGACACCTCTCTTTGCTTTAGGGTAAAGCAAAAGCGGTACATTCCTGCACCGCTTTGTCTTTTTTATTTCACGAAAATGCGACTTACTCCGCTTTAGTGCCTCTGTTGAAACGTCTGTTGAATCTGTCAACACGGCCGCCGGTATCTACCAGTTTCTGTCTGCCGGTAAAGAACGGATGGCATTTGGAGCAAATTTCAACCCGGATGTCTTTTTTGGTGGAACGAGTCTCAAACTCCGCACCGCAAGCACAACGAATGGTCGTTTTTTCGTAGTTGGGATGGATTCCTTGTTTCATTGGGTAAGTCACCTCTTTCTGCTATGCATGATTAACAGAGATATCATAGCATATGAAAACCAGAAAAGCAAGCTTTTATTTTTACAAAAAATTCGCCTGTTAAGAGTATCATTAAAAGCAGAGAAAACCGAAACGGTTTTTCCTGCTTATTTTTTTATCCGAAAACGGCGGAAGGAGGTTTGAAAGATGAACGGATACAGTTATTTGACGTTCGATCAGCGCCGCGAAATTGAGAGATTGCACAACGCGGGAACGCGCACGGTTGACATTGCCGCACATTTGGGGCGTAGCGTAGCCGCTGTTTACGAAGAATTGAAGCGCGGCTACACGGGCGAACGCAACGAAAACAAGCAAAGGAAATACAGCGCAGAGCGCGCACAGACAGTTTTTCAAGACAATATCGCACAGCGCGGAAACCGCCGCGCCGCTACCGAGGAATAAAACCGCGTGACGGCGGTTCGCATACGAAAGGAGCTTT
>JBJEQT010000027.1:0-2022 GCA_051881895.1 Oscillospiraceae bacterium | reverse complement strand
CACTTGCCGCGTTGCTGGGTTCGCTTCCGGTGCTTGAAGCGCCGTGGGACGATGAATTTCACAAGCGTTTTTGTTCTTCGTGTGACGCGGAGAATTGCGACGCGGAGAATTGCCCGAATAACGCCTTCCGGAACAATCCGGCTTGGTGGCTTGCCCTTGACGCAAGCGGGGTTGAATTATGACGCGGGCAAGAGCGCCCGCCGTGATCGTGCAAATGCCGCAGACGTGCGGAAGCCTTGCTTGTGTTGAGCGGGCGACCGATTACACGCGGAATTACTACCGATCGGCGGAGGATCAGAGGAAACAGCGGCAACAGAGGGAACGCCGCAGACGCGCAAGGGTGCGCCGGAAGTTCGCCTTCGCGCTTGCTTTGCTGATTGTAGCGGGCTTGCTTGCGGCGTTTATGCCGTGGAACGGGACAGCGCCGGAGCTTCCGGCAGATGTTCCGCCCGATACCGAAGAAGCAAATTCGGCAGCAGGATTAACGGCGCCAGCGGCAGAGGTTGAAGCCCTTGCGAAAATGCTTTACGGCGAAGCGCGCGGCATTCCTTCCGATACCGAAAAAGCCGCTTGCGTATGGTGCGTGCTGAACCGCGTTGACGATCCCCGTTTTCCAGACACGGTGCTGGAGGTTTTAGAAGCGCCGTATCAGTTTTCCGGATATTCGGCGGATTATCCCGTTCTTCCGGAGCTTGAAGAGCTGGCGGCGGACGTGCTGACACGCTATCACGCAGAAAAGAGCGGCGAAGAGAACGTCGGGCGGGTTCTTCCACCGGAATACTGCTTCTTCACGGGCGACGGGAAACACAATCATTTCACGGCGGGCTGGCAGGATACCGAAACATGGGGCTGGACACTTGAAAGCCCTTACGAAAATTAAAGGAGCGGGACACATGGCAAAAGACAAGAAAAACAATAACGGCGGCTGGCAGTTCCCGAAGGCGCTTGAAATCATCAAGTGCAAAGAGGGCAACAAAGAATTTATGAAGGAGCGCCCAGCGCGCCGCCCGTTCGGGAATACGGTTCTTATTTGCGAATATCCGATCGAGAACACCGGAGCGGAAGAACCGAACGCAAAATTGATTACATGGCGGCTGGCAAAGCGCGCGGCGCGTGACTTCTTGCGCGTTTCGTATATGCCTTCGGCTATCGTATCCGCCGGAGAGCGGGACGGGAAAACGTCGATCCGCGTATACGGCAAATATTAACCACGAAAGGAGCTATTCAACAATGTTTCAGAAGAAAAAGAAATGCGGCGTATGCGGATACCGCGTCGCGCCGGACAAAGAAAAGGTTTATGTGGCGGAAGAGCCGCGCGCCTTTATGGAAACGCTGACAAAACCGCCGCTTCGCTTTAACGCGATTGATTGCCCGCGTTGCGGCTGTCAAATCATGCTGACGATCCGCGCCGATCGCGTGAACCTTGCGCCCGTCGTCGAGAGGGACGAACCGGAGGAAAGCGAGGTGGCGGAAAATGAAGATTAAAAATATCGCCGCGATCTGCAAGAAGAATAAAAGCGTCGTTCTTTTCGAGCGGCGCAACGACGAAGGCGACGTGACCTTGCAATACATAGGCGACGGCGGCGCGGTGTATCCGGCTATCGGGCTTCCCTTGCTTGACGAAGAAAGCGTTTTAGCGATCTTCGACGTGCCGGAGAAACAGCGCGAAGATTGGTACGTTCGTTCAACGGGCATTCCGGAGGGTATCAACCTTGACGACATAGACGGGACAGAAAAGCCCGTCGAGCGGGAAGCAATTTCGATCGTGTATTCGGGAAGAACCTTGAAGCCCTTGCGAACGCGTCGCGGGCTTGTGTTCATTGAAAGCCGTTATCTTTCGCCCGTATCTGACGTTATGGACGTGCTGGAGCTTTACGAAAGGATCACGCCGAGCGGCACGCCCTACATTGTAGCGAAAGCGGGCTTCCTGCTTCAAGCGGTGATTATGCCGTATGACGTTATCAATCAACAGTTTGTGGATAAATTGCAGGAATTGACGCGCGAATGCGTGATTTCCCTTGA
>JBJEQT010000026.1:0-4574 GCA_051881895.1 Oscillospiraceae bacterium | reverse complement strand
CACTATTGCCGCTGGAAATCGGCACCACCATGGACCCAATCTTTTCCAGCGCGTAATGCAATCCAAAAGCACCGGTAAACAGGCCATACCCGAAAGCGATTTGGGAGATATCATCCGAAGTCGCGCCCGCGGCAACGGCAAGACGCGCCACACAATCGCTCCAGATATCCAAATCGCGCCTGGTATAACCGCCGACGATCGGCTTTCCGGTTGTGCCGGAAGACGCATGGATCTCAACGACTTCTTTCTTGGGCACTGCAAAAAGACCAAACGGATAGTTATCCCGCAGATCCGCCTTTGTTGTAAACGGAAGGCGGCGCACGTCATCCAAAGATTTGATCTGATCCGGCGTAACGCCGGCCTCTTCCATAATTTTATGATAATACGGAACTCTATCGTAGCTCCATTTTACCGTATGCTGTAATTTTTTCAGCTGTAATGCACGAATCTCCTCGCGCGGCATGGTTTCCGCATCTTTTTGCCAGAACACAAAACCGCTCCTTTCCATATGATGAAATCCTTTTCATTGTATCCTGTATCCATCTTTCTGTCAATGAATATTTTCTGCATTTAAAGCTTTACCTTTTAAAAGTTTAAATTGACATCATAGATACTTTCTGCTATGATAGTGTTCAAGCTTATTCAACGCTTTAAAGCAAAGGAGTATTTTTATGATTGCTAAAATCGTCCTGCTTGTAATCTTTTTCGGCACAATGATTGCCATTGGCGTTTACTGCCGCCGGCATTCCACCAATGTGCAGGGGTTTGTTCTGGGCAACCGGAATGTTGGTCCCTGGCTGACTGCTTTCGCTTATGGTACATCCTATTTTTCCGCCGTTGTGTTTGTCGGCTATGCCGGGCAATTCGGATGGAAATACGGCATTTCTTCTACCTGGATCGGCATCGGCAACGCGCTGATCGGCAGCCTGCTGGCCTGGGTCGTACTCGGGCGGCGCACCCGCATTATGAGTAACTATCTATCTGCCGCTACCATGCCTGACTTTTTTGGCAAACGTTTTGACAGCAAAGCGCTGAAAATTTCCGCTTCCGCAATTGTTTTTATCTTTTTGGTTCCTTACACCGCTTCCGTCTACAACGGATTATCCCGGTTATTCGGCATGGCGTTTGATATTCCCTATTCGGTTTGCGTAATCGCAATGGCTGTTCTCACCGGCGTTTACGTCATTTTGGGCGGCTATATGGCCACCGCCATCAACGACTTTATTCAGGGCATTATCATGCTTGGCGGTATCGCGGCGGTCATCGTCTCCGTACTCAACGGCCAGGGTGGTTTCACAAAGGCAATATTCCAACTGGCTGAAATCCCCAGCGAAATTCCCGGTACGCTCGGTCAGCAGGGAGCTTATACTGCTTTCTTCGGTCCCGACCCGCTGAATCTGCTTGGTGTGGTAATTCTGACCTCTTTGGGTACTTGGGGCCTGCCGCAGATGGTACATAAATTTTACGCGATCAAAAGTGAAAAGGATATCAAAACCGGAACCATTATTTCGACAATCTTCGCCATCGTTATCTCCGGTGGATGCTACTTTTTAGGCGGCTTCGGGCGGTTGTTTGACAATCCCTCTCTGTACAATGAACAGGGCGGCGTCATCTACGACAGCATTATCCCGTTTATGCTTTCTTCCCTGCCCGACATTTTAATCGGTATCGTTATTGTTCTGGTGCTATCCGCCTCCATGTCCACCCTTTCCTCGTTGGTATTGACTTCCAGTTCTACTTTGACTTTAGACTTTTTAAAAGACAATATCATTAAAAATCTCAATGAAAAACGTCAGCTTTTGTTAATGCGTATACTGGTCGTCTTTTTCATTGTTTTGTCTGTCGTTCTGGCGCTGGATCCTCCTACCTTTATTGCTCAGCTGATGGGAATCTCCTGGGGTGCGCTGGCGGGAGCTTTTCTTGCTCCGTTTTTGTACGGTTTATATTGGAAAGGCGTTACCAAGGCTTCGGTTTGGGCCAGCTTTGCCGTTGGCATTGGCATTACTGTAACAAATATGTTCTGGAAATATATCGCTTCTCCCATTAACGCAGGCGCCATCGCAATGATCGCCGGATTGATTGTTGTTCCGCTGGTCAGCTTGGTTACCCCCAAAATGAAAAAAGAAGAAACGGACAAAATCTTCTCCTGCTATGACGAAACCGTTACCGTCAAACGGAAAACCGCTTTGCCGGTTGAAGAATAAGCGACAAATGACTTTGTCTTGACCTGAGATACTGTCCAATTCTCCAAAGCATAAAAGCGCCGCAAGGTTTTCACCTTGCGGCGCTTCATTTGTTTTGTAAGCCGGGATAGCTGAAAAACTAGTCGTCTACACGTTTCACGCCGAGCGTTGCTGTTTCGCCATTGATATCCCACTCTTTGGTATAGCCATCCAGTTTATCCAGATTGAGCGTATCTGCCAGAGTATCGTTTTCAATAACCGGCAGGTTCCGTTGCATAATTGAGGCGATTTTTTCACTGCCTTTGACATAGACATCAATATGATCCATGACATTGAAATCCGCTTCTTTGCGCATCGTTTGCAGCTTGCTGATGATCTCACGGACAAAGCCTTCTTCGACCAGAGCGTCGGTCAGCTCCGTATCGATAGCGACGGTAATGCCCCCATCCTCCACGGAATAGTATTTTTCGGAACGGGTCATTTCAATCAGCAGGTCTTCCGGCGCCAGTTCGATTTCTCCCGAAGAAAGCGCCAGTTTTAATACGCCGGTGGAATCCAGCTGTTTTTTGGCAGCGCTGCCGTCCAGATTGGACAAGGCAGTTCGGATTTCTCCCAGTTGCTTGCCATATTTCGGCCCCAGCGTCTTAAGCTGCGGTTTAAAGCTATAGGAAGTGAAATTGGAAACATCGTTCGTGAATTCGACCGATTTGATGTTCAATTCATCTTCGATGATCTCTTTGTAGTACTCGCCTACCTCATCTTCCGCCTTGACATACATCTTCGCCAGCGGCTGACGGTTTTTCATCGCTGCGCCGTTTCTTGCGGCCCGTCCCAGCACGACTACTTTGAGGACAGTATCCATATCCTCTTCCAGTTTTTTGTCGATCATCTGCTCATCCGCTTTCGGATAGTCGCACAGATGAACGCTTTCCGGCGCGGAATGATCCAAACCACAGACCAGGTTGCGGTAAATGCTCTCGGTCATAAAAGGAATCATGGGCGCTGCCAATTTCGCAACAGTGATCAGCGCGGTATAAAGCGTCATATAAGCGTTGATCTTATCCTGCGGCATTCCTTTGACCCAGAAACGTTCCCGGCTGCGGCGTACATACCAGTTGCTCATGTCATCCACAAAATCCTGCAAAGCACGGGCCGCTTCCGGAATCCGGTAATGACCGAGATGGTTGTCCACTTCCAAAATTAAGCTGTTCATTTTGGACAGCAGCCAACGGTCCATAACCGACAGTTTATCATACTCCAGTTTGTATTGGGTCGCGTCAAAATCGTCAATATTCGCGTACAGTACAAAGAAGGCATAGGTATTCCACAGCGTCCCCATAAATTTGCGCTGGCCTTCCTTTACCGCCTTATCATGAAAGCGGCTTGGCAGCCAAGGTGCGGAATTGCTGTAAAAATACCAACGGATGGCGTCTGCCCCATGCGCAGCCAACGCTTCAAACGGGTCAACGGCGTTTCCTTTGGATTTGGACATCTTCTGCCCATTCTCGTCCTGTACCAGGCCCAATACCACAACATTTCGGTAAGGTGCCTTGTTGAACAGCAGCGTAGAGATGGCCAACAACGAATAGAACCAGCCGCGGGTTTGGTCCACCGCCTCGGAAATGAAATCTGCGGGGAATTGCTGTTCGAACAGGTCTTTGTTTTCAAACGGATAATGATGCTGTGCAAACGGCATGGAACCGGAGTCGAACCAGCAGTCGATTACTTCCGGTACCCGTTTCATCTGTTTGCCGCAATGGGGACAGGTGATGGTCACTTCATCAATAAAAGGACGGTGCAGCTCAATATCGTCCGGACAGTTCGGCGACATTTCCTTCAGTTCCGCGATGCTTCCCACCGAGTGGCGGTGCCCGCATTCGCACTCCCAGATATTAAGAGGCGTACCCCAATAACGGTTACGGCTGATACCCCAGTCCTGCACATTTTCCAGCCAGTCGCCAAAGCGGCCTTTACCGATACTTTCAGGAATCCAGTTCACCGTATTGTTATTGCGGATCAGATCATCTTTCACCGCGGTCATTTTAATGAACCAGGAATCTCTGGCGTAATAAATCAGCGGCGTGCCGCAGCGCCAGCAGTGAGGGTAGCTGTGTTCAAAAGTAGGAGCATCAAATAAAAGCCCGCGTTTTTCCAGATCGATCAGGATCGGCTTGTCAGCGTCTTTGCAGAAAGTACCGGCCCAGGTGGTCTCGCTGGTCATTTGCCCTTTGGCGTCTACCAACTGGACAAAGGGCAGGTCATAGTTGCGGCCCACGTTGGCGTCATCTTCACCAAAAGCAGGCGCAATATGCACGACGCCGGTACCATCTGTCAGAGTGACATACCGGTCACAGGTCACATACCAGCACTTTTTGCTCGGATGGACAAAAT
>JBJEQT010000025.1:0-4592 GCA_051881895.1 Oscillospiraceae bacterium | reverse complement strand
GATTTTCGGCATCCTTTCCTTTTTGAAAAAGTGTTTCCTGTTCTTTTTGTTTTGCCATCAAAAGCGCTGTCAAATTCTGCTTTTCACGCATTTGCTCAGATCGTTTTTGCCACAGCGGAAGCAAATCCTTTGCGCTGTGCAGCTTGTTTAGCCGGATGCGCAGCTCCTCCATTTTTGATGTTTTTTCCTCGAGACGGGATTTTTCTTTCTGCAAATTTTCCAAATCCTGCAGACGTTGATTATTTTGCCGGTGGGTTTCAATCTGCAGCGCAGCAATTTGCTTTTCCAGCTGAGAGATGTCGTTTTGATATTTGTCGTAACAGCCGCGATCCTCTTTCAGCAGTGCGTTAAGACGGTCCAGAATCGGGCGGACAACCGGGTATTCGGCCGAAAGAAGCTCAGACAGTTCGCCGTCCTCGCGCTGGGCAAGGCTTTTTAAATGGAACGAAAGCATTTGCTGTTCTTTTTCGATACAAGCCATCGCGTTTTTGGATTCTGATTCCAAAAACGAGGTAAACTGGTCGAATTTTTCCGTATCGAAGATATGCCGGAAGATCTCCTGCTTTTCTTTGCTGGACGCGTCTAAAAATTGCCGGAAATCCCCCTGCGCCAGCATGGTGATCTGTTTGAACTGTTTGGCGGAGAGCCCCAAAATTTCTTGGATTCTGGCATTCACAGCCGCCGGTCCGGTAATGACCGAACCATCCGGCAGGGTAAGCTCCGCTTTGGCGGCTATCACGGCCATGTCTTTGTTTTTCTTTTGCTTTTTTTGTTTTGGGGAGCGGTAAACTTCAAACTTTTTGTCCCGGACCAAAAAGGAATATCGGATGTAGCAAAGATCCGCCGGATCTGAAAAATCACTCTTAAAATCCTCATTTTGCCGCAGTGTACCGCTGGCTTCGCCATACAAAGCAAAGCAAATGCCGTCAAAAATCGTTGTTTTTCCGGCGCCGGTAGGGCCGCAAATCAAAAAAATACCGGATTCGGACAAGGCGGAAAAGTCGACAATTTCTTGCTTGGCAAAAGGGCCAAACGCGTTAAATTCCAGTCGGATTGGTTTCATCGGTATCATCTCCTGCCTGTAATTTCCTGCATATTTTTTGGATGACAGCATCCTGTTCCGTTTCAGTCTTTTCGCCGGTGACAGAGAGGTAAAACTCCTGAAACAGCAAATCGATCGGTTTGGCGGCCTTTTGCGACGGAACGGAAAGGTCTGTGCCGGCTCTGTATTTGGTAAAAAGGCCCAGCGCGTTGGGATAGACCGCGCGCAGGCGATTCATCGCATTGGGAATAAGCGTATGGTCCAGCAAAGAAAAGAAAATGAAATCCTGAGACTCTTTTTTGTTTGGGGTACTGTTTAAGATTTGGTCGAAATACCCTTCGATCACCCGCATATCGCGCAAAACCGGCAGAGGCTGGCGCCGGATAGACAACGATCCTTTCTCCTCGAGCTGCGCGATGACGACAGATTTTGGATAGGGAATTTCCGACTGCGAGTATTTTAACGCGGAGCCGCTGTAGCACAGATGTTCTTTTCCGGTGCTCTGCGGGCGGTGGATATGTCCCAATGCCGCGTAATCGAAGTTCTCCAAGTGCTTGGCGTCAATCAAATCACTTCCGCCTAGAGAAACCTCCGATTCGCTTCTGGCAACGGAATTGGGGTTCTTGAGATAAGAGAAAAAGCCGTGTGCCAGGATCACATTTCGTTGGGAGAAGTCGATTTGAGCCATATTTTCCTCCAGCACAGCGGCAAAAGCGTCGTCAAAAGAACGCAGCTGCCGGTCAGGAAAATCGGCCCGCACCAGCGCAGGTTCCAGATAAGGACACAAATAAAAATGGACTGGCCCCAGATCATCCCAAAGGGTGACCTTGTCCCAATGTTTTTGATAGCTGCCCGAAAGATACAAACCGGATGTCCGCAGCAGACGGCTGCAAAAGTCCAGTCTTTGGGGGCTGTCATGATTGCCGGCGATGGCGAGAACCGGGATTTTTAAGGTGAGCGTAATGTAGCTTAAAAATTCGTCCAATACGCTCACTGCTTCAGCGGGAGGGACAGAACGATCATACAGATCCCCGGAAAGCAAAAGGGCGTCCGGCTGCTCTTTTTGGGCCAGTTCGGCCAATTGCCGCAGGAAAAAACGCTGGTCCTCCAAAAGAGAAAACTCATTGATCTGTTTGCCGATGTGCAGATCAGAAGTGTGAATCCATTTCATAAAAACGCTCCTTTTTGTGTTGATTCCATTTTACACGTTTTGCAGGCCTGCGTAAAGGAATAAATGGGACTGGCTTTGAATAGATATCAATGGACGAACTGTCAAACGCAGAAAAGATTGGGAGGATGAAAATGGCAAGAGCAGGTCGGGATGATTCGATTTTATCCGGACTTTCTTCTGCAGAAGCGGAAAAAAGGCTGGCAAAATATGGGGAAAACATTCTGTCGCATAAAAAGGCTGTCCATCCCGCAAGGATTTTTGCGGGCCAATTCAAGGACTTTATGGTGATGATTTTACTGGGGGCCACCGTGATATCAGTACTGATGGGAGAAGCGGTGGAAGCGCTTACCATCGTTCTGATTGTTTTGGTGAATGCTGTTTTGGGTTTTTTGCAGGAGTATAAGACCGAAAAGACACTGGAAGCCTTGAAAAATATGGCCGCTCCGACGGCAAAAGTCATCCGGGACGGCCAGGAAATAGAAATCCCCGCTGCGGACGCGGTACCGGGCGATCTGTTGGTACTGGCAGCGGGCGACCGTGTGGCGGCGGACGCGCAGATCGTGGAAGCGACGCTTTTGCAAGCGGATGAAGCGATGCTGTCCGGTGAGTCCCATCCGGTAAACAAGACCGATCTTCCGCAGGATGGCACGCAGGAAACCTTTCGAAAAGACATGGTATATATGGGGACGACCATAACCAAAGGGCGTGGGAAAGCGGTGGTATCAGGCACCGGCATGACAACGCAGATGGGACAGATTGCCGGTATGTTGGACACCATCGAAACAGAACGTACTCCGCTGCAGGAAAAACTGGGTTCTCTGGGAAAGTATATCGGGATCGGCTGCCTTTTGATCTGCGCGATTGTCACGGTGACAGGAATTGCCCGGGGCGAACCGGTTTTTGACATGCTTTTGACCGGGATTTCTCTGGCGGTGGCGGCAATACCGGAAGGATTGCCTGCAGTGGTGACAATCGCGTTGGCGCTTGCCGTATCCAGAATGGTGAAACGGGGTGCGCTGATCCGCAAACTGCACGCGGTGGAAACAATGGGATGCGCCCAGGTCATCTGCACCGATAAAACGGGTACCCTCACGGAAAATCGGATGACCGTACAGGAGATCGCAACGCCAAAGTATTGTTTCTACCGGGAGGATGGCGAAAAAAAGGAAAATGGATTTTTTGCAAAAAACGGCATGGCTGCGGCGGATTCGGAAGATATCCGTCAGATGATTGAAATCGCGGTGCTGTGCAACAACGCGCAGCTGCCGCAGGTAAGGGATAAAAAAAGCCTGTTTCATCCGCAAAAAGCAGAACACGCACAAGGCGATCCAACGGAAATATCCTTATTGGCAATGGCGGAAACGGCGCATTTTTCCACCGGAAAAATCTCGCGGGAATTTTCCCGCATTTTTGAAATTCCCTTTGACTCACAGCGCAAAAAAATGAGCGTAGCGGTGCGAAACCGGCAGGGCGATCGTTGGCTTTTTTCCAAAGGGGCGCCGGATTATTTGCTGGAACTTCGCAGTCATTATCTGGAAGATGGACAGATCAGGCTTTTGACGCCATCGGTTCGCAAAAAAATTCAAGCACAGAACGAAAAGATGGCGCACAAAGCCCTTCGCGTGCTGGGATTTGCCTATAAAGCAGAGCCGGAGGAGCCGGAACAGGCAGAGTCCGATTTGATTTTTGTCGGCCTTGTGGGGATGATCGACCCGCCCCGGCAGGAGGCTTACCAAGCGGTACAAACCTGTAAGCAAGCGGGAATCCAGACGGTTATGATTACCGGAGACCATGTAGCCACGGCTTCGGCAATCGCCCGTGATTTGAAAATTCTGGATGCGAACGGCCGGGTTCTTACCGGAAGGGAGCTGGATCGGATGACCGACGATCAGCTGGACCGGGAATTGGATCAGATCCGCGTTTTTGCGAGAGTTGCCCCTGTCCATAAACTGAGGATTGTGAAGGCTTTAAAAAAGAAAGGACGCGTTGTCGCCATGACGGGCGACGGGGTAAACGACGCCCCTGCAATCAAAGAGGCGGATATCGGCGTCGCTATGGGCAATGGAACAGACGTTACCAAAGAAGCGGCTTCGGTGGTATTGCTGGATAATTCTTTTGCAACATTGGTAAGCGCCATTGAGGAGGGGCGCGTCATCTATAAAAATATCCGCAAGTTTATCCGATACCTGCTTTCCTGCAATATTGGAGAGATCGTTACGATGTTTTTTGGCATGCTGATGGGGATGCCTGTGGTTTTGCTGCCAATCCAGATTTTAATTGTCAATCTGGTCACTGATGGGCTGCCCGCTATTGCCCTGGGATTGGAGCCGGCGGAAAAAGATATCATGCGAAAACCACCGCGCAAGAAAAAAGAGGGTA
>JBJEQT010000024.1:0-20969 GCA_051881895.1 Oscillospiraceae bacterium | reverse complement strand
ACCGAATACCCGCTATCTTGTTTACCAACCCCGTCTGACAGATGCCATAATCGTATTTTCAGATTACTTTCTTATGAGCACCCGTGTAAAGCCGGGCCTTTTTTATATGCGGAATTTTATGCTCCAAAGCGCTTATCAAACGAAGCGTTCTGTCAATGGGTATCGTCCATTTATGGATTGGATTGACCGGGGAAATCCTCATCCGGTGAGCCTTCCCGCCGCGCGCAGGCTTTTTGGCAGGAGGCACAGCCGGACCCACAGCCGCAGTCGGGATGGCGGCGCGCATAAACAAACGCGCCCACCGCGGCCAAAACGACAACGGCCACAATGATATAATCAGCCAGCGACATACAATACTCCTCCTAGTGGATTATCATACTGCCCAACTGGAACAGCAAAAATGCCATACACCAGGCAACGGTTGTTTGAAAAGCTGCCACAGCCAAGGCGTGCCATCCGCTGCCCATTTCCCGTTTCACCGCGCTGATTGCCGCCACACAAGGGGTGTACAACAGGGTGAAAACCAGAAAAGAAGCGGCTGCGAGCGGGGAGAAAAGGCCGGAAAGAGCCTGCGGCAGAGTGGCGATGCTGGTGCCGGTGAGTACAGCCAGGGTACTGACCACCGCTTCTTTGGCGGTGAATCCGGTGATCAGGGCAGTGGAAACCCGCCAATCGCTAAAGCCCAAAGGCATAAAAATGGGGGCGATCCACCGGCCGATATCGGCCAGCATGCTCTGGGCACTGGAATCCACCACATTGAGGCGGGTATCGAACGTTTGCAAAAACCAGATGACAAGGGTTGCCAGGAAAATAACGGTGAAAGCCCTCACGACAAAATCTTTGGCTTTATCGTAAATCAGGCGAAGAACGCTTTTCGAACTGGGAAGACGGTAGTTGGGCAGCTCCATGACAAAGGGAACCGGCTGCCCCCGGAAAAGGGTGTGCTTAAAAATCAACCCGCATAAAACAGCGGTGGCCATACCGAAAAGATACAGCGCGATCATGACAAGCGCCGCATGGTCCGGGAAAAATGCGGTGGAAAATACCGCATAGATCGGCAGCTTGGCGCTGCAGGACATAAACGGGGTCAGCAGGATAGTCATTTTGCGGTCCCGTTCACTGGACAGGGTACGGGTGGCCATAATTGCCGGTACGCTGCATCCAAACCCGATGAGCATGGGAACAAAGCTGCGGCCGGACAGGCCGATTTTCCGCAGGAGTTTGTCCATCACAAAGGCGACTCGGGCCATATAGCCGCTGTCCTCCAGAATGGAGAGAAAGAAAAACAGTACGACAATGATCGGCAGGAAAGAAAGGACGCTGCCGACCCCGGCGAAAACGCCGTCGATAATCAGACTATGTACGACCGGGTTGATGCCGTAAGCGGTGAGGGCGCGATCGGTCAAACTGGTCACAGCGTCGATACCCAGGGACAGCCAGTCGCTGAGTAATGGGCCGATGACCCCAAAAGTCAGCCAGAAAATCAGCATCATAATGCCCAGGAAGATGGGGATAGCCAGATATTTATGGGTCAGCACGCTGTCGATTTTCACGCTGCGCAGGCTTTCCTTGCTTTGATGGCCCTTGACTACCGACTCGGCGCACACTTGTTCAATAAAAGTGTAACGCATATCCGCGAGCGCTGCTTCCCGGTCGGTACCCAGTTCCTGCTCCATTTCGGTGACGCTGTGCTCGATCATATCCAGTTCGTTTTCCGAAAGCTGCAGTGCCTGCCGGATGATTTCATCCCCCTCCACCAGCTTAGTAGCGGCAAAGCGGGAAGGAATGTTCATTCGCTGGGCATGGTCTTCCACTAGGTGAGCCACTGCGTGGATGGAGCGATGTACCGGACCGGAGCAGAAATCCATTCGTTTGGGTTTCTGGCGGCCGGCCGCCACCTCCAGGGCCGTGTCGATCAGCTCAGCGACCCCTTCGTTTTTGCTGGCGGAAATGGGGACGACCGGAACGCCCAGTGCTTCCTGCATTTTTCGGATTTTAATGGTACCGCCATTGGCCCGTACTTCGTCCATCATGTTCAGCGCAATGACCATGGGGATATTCAATTCCATCAACTGCAGGCTGAGATAGAGGTTCCGCTCAATGTTGGTAGCGTCGACAATATTGATGATACCATCTGGGTGGGAATTGATCAGAAAATCACGGGTTACGATTTCTTCGCTGGTATAGGGGGAGAGGGAATAGATGCCTGGCAGATCCACCACAGTCGCGCCCTTGTGGCCTCGGATTTGCCCATCCTTTCGCTCCACCGTAACGCCGGGGAAATTGCCCACATGCTGATTGGAGCCGGTGAGTTGATTGAAGAGGGTCGTTTTACCGCAATTCTGATTGCCTGCCAGTGCAAAAGTCATACCGGTTCCTCCTCAATCTCGATTTTTTTCGCATCGTCCAGCCGGAGTGTCAGTTCGTAGCTGCGTACGTGCAATTCAATGGGATCGCCCATCGGTGCAACCTTTCGCACCATCAGCTTGGTATGGGGCGTCAGCCCCATATCCAGCAGGCGGCGGCGCAAAGCTCCCTGCCCGCCTACCGTGAGAATACGTGCTTCCTTTCCAATCGGAAGCTGGTCAAGTGTCATTTTCGAAAACCTCCCCCATTGCTGGAAAACAAATGGTTAATCATTGCAAACTTACCGAACCTAACATAGCACAATGGATATTCGGTGTCAAGTTTGGAAGAGGGGAACATTTCATATTCATACCGCGACCTGAAAAGGCGGATACACCCTTTGAAAAGTGGGAAAAATTTTTCAAAAAAGGTTGACAAGGAAAGAAAATAGATATATAGTTAGTTACACAAGTAATGAACCGATTAACAGAAAGGGTGTGAATCGTGCAATTTAATTTCGAAAGCGATACCCCTATTTATATGCAGGTTGCAGAACAAATTAAGGATGCGATTCTATCTGGTGCTTTCCCGGAGGAAACACAGGTTCCGTCCACCACAGAGATCTCCGTAACTTACAAAATCAATCCAGCGACAGTGCTGAAAGGGATGACCCTTTTGACCGACGCCGGGATCCTGTACAAAAAAAGAGGTGTGGGGATGTTTGTACAAAAGGGTGCGGCCAAAACCATTTTAAACCAAAGAAAAAGCACTTTTTACAACAGCTATATCGTCCGTCTGCTGGAAGAAGCAAAAAAGCTTTCTATTTCCCAGCAGGAAATTATCCGGATGATCGAGGAGGGAACAGCAGATGAATAAAAGCATAGAAGTAAAAGGACTGACAATGCGGTTTGGCAATGTTACGGCTCTGGATCAAGTGAATCTGACTTTGCGGGAAAACTGCATTTATGGCCTGCTGGGGAGAAACGGCGCCGGGAAATCCACGTTGCTGAATGTCATTGGCAACCGGATGTATCCCAGTGAAGGGACGGTTTTGATTGATGGGGAATCCGGTACCGACAATGACAACGCCCAAGGGAAAATTTATTACATGGGCGAGAAGAATATTTATCCGGACGGAACCACTGTAAAGCAGATGTTTCGCTGGAGCAGGGATTTTTATCCGGATTTCGATATGGAGTATGCCGACAAACTGGCATCGCAGTTTGGGCTGAACCCCAAAAAGAAATTGAAGGGGCTGTCCACCGGTTATCTGACCATCTCCAAACTGATTGCGGCGTTGGCTTCCAACGCGCCGTACACCTTTTTCGATGAGCCGGTGTTGGGACTGGACGCCAACCACCGGGAAATGTTTTACCGGGAACTGATTCAACGCTACAGTGAGCAGCCCCGCACCATCGTGATTTCTACCCATCTGATTGAGGAAATCGCGGATATCATTGAGCAGGTCCTCATTATTAAAGAGGGAAAGATTTTGCTGGACCGCCCCGCTGAAGAAGTGAAACAGATGGGATATCAGGTATCGGGCAAAGCATCTGAGGTGGATGCTTACTGTGCCGGTAAAAAAATTCTGGGCGAAGACTTGCTGGGCGGCTTAAAAAGCGTATGCCTGTTGGGAAAGCCGGAAAATGTTCCGGCGTCTTTGGAAATCACCGCGCTGGATTTGCAGAAGCTGTTTGTGCAGTTGACCAACGCATAGGAGGGGAAGAACATGAAAATTGGAAAAATGTTTCGCTGGTACTGGCAAAATACCTATTGGGCGCTGGTGGGATTTTACGGCGCTATGTTTCTCCTGATGCTGCTGGGATGCACCATTATGATTTCATCCGGGGCAGAACATGTGAATTTGGGGGGCTTTTCCTTCTCCGCGCAGATCTGGCTGCTGGTAATGGGGATTATCTTTTTTTCAGCCGGTACGAGATTCGGTTTATCCAACGGCGCTTCCCGAAAAACGATATTTTGCGCAATCGTTCTCTTTCTGCTGGTACTCTCATCCGGCATGGCGGTATTGGCTCTGCTGTTTCAATGGAGCGGGGAACGGATGGGGTTGAATACGAGTTCGCTTGAAAATCTTATGTATCCTCTTGCCGGAGGAATGGCCGGAACGTTCCGGATCGCCGTCAGTCAGATTGCCGGCGGCTGGGCGCTGGGAATGCTGGGATATTTCATCGGCGGCGCATATTACCGCATGAATAAAATCTGGAAGATCATCGTATCCATCGCTGTACCGGTTCTGTTGATTTTTGGGCTGCCGCTGTTTCTGACAGCCCTGCCTGCCGATGCGGCGGCAACCTTGGCAAAATGGTTTTGCGCTATGATCGAATGGGTGGCGCAGTCTCCGTATCACCTGTCGCTTTTGTGGCTGGGCGGTGCAGTTCTCTGCGGTCTGTTCTCCTGGCTGCTGATTCGCCGGGCGCCGGTAAAAACCGCCGGCTGACATCTGAAAGCAAAGGCCCCGGCTGCCGGCCGGGGCCTTTTAAAACGGATTTCATCCATTGAGAAGAAAAATGTTGGATAAAATGGAACACAAACGACAGAAAAAAAGACCTGTCCCAAGCAGGTCCTTTTTTCATTTTACTGTGTGGTCCGTTCCGAATAGTGATGGGCCTGTTCCAGCATCATGTCTTTTACCTTCATCAGGCGAATCTGCGTGCTTCGCTCATTTTCGTCCAGCTTCATGGTAATGTACTTGATGTTCGTCTGCAGATCCGGGATCATGACATGCTCCAGCGCGTTAACGCGCCGGCGCGTTTTCTCAATCTCGGCGGCCATCAGCTGACAGGATTTTTCAATCTCCGCCAGCTTAAGCATATCCGGAAGCACCTCGGACAGGGAAAGAACCGCGTCGTCCAAATCGGCGGAGGTGAAAGCAAAGCCGTAGGAATAAATGTCGTTCAAATCGGCAGTACGGGTTTTATACTCGAACACCGGGATTTCGACGCTCATCACATTGCGGTCAGACGCCTCCAGGAAAACCTCCTGTTTCGGGGCCATCAGCGCCACATCCAGCACTTGTGCGTCGGTAGCAGCGCGGGCCAGCAGAAAATTCTTGTTGGCGGCGTTGATGCCGGCTTCCACCTTTTCCCGCAGGGCTTTGTTCTGCCGGACCATGTCCAAAAACTGGCGCATCAGCTCATCCCGCTTGTCTTTTAAAAGCTTGTGGCCGCGCATAGCGGTGGACAGCTTTTTCTTCAAACGGGTCAGCTCCATACGAGTTGGATTTACCTGTGTGTTTGCCAAGAAAATCCCCCCTCTTACTTACCGTAGTATTCGTCGAGGTACTCGTCCTTGATACGTTTTAATTCCGAACGGGGCAGGATGGACAGAAGCTTCCAGCCAATTGCCAGCGTTTCTTCGATGTCCCGGTTGGTTTCATAACCTTGGGAGACGTATTCTTCCTCAAAAGCGTCGGCAAATTTGGCATACAATTTATCGATGTCGGTCAGCGCCGCTTCGCCCAGAACGACCATCAGCTCCTTGGCGTCTTTGCCGCGGGCGTAAGCCGCGAACAGCTGGTTCATGGTGTTGGCGTGGTCGGCACGGGTCTTGCCTTCGCCGATGCCCTTGTCTTTCAGACGGCTCAGGCTGGGCAGTACGTCGATGGGCGGAGTAACGCCCTTGCGGTACAGCTCACGGCTCAAGATGATCTGTCCCTCGGTGATGTAGCCGGTCAGGTCGGGGATCGGATGGGTCTTATCGTCTTCGGGCATGGTCAGAATCGGGATCATGGTAATGGATCCGCTTTTACCTTTCTGCCGTCCGGCACGTTCATACAGGCTGGCCAGGTCGGTGTACATGTAACCGGGATATCCGCGGCGGCCGGGAACTTCTTTCCGAGCGGCGGAAACCTCACGCAGAGAGTCGGCGTAGTTGGTGATATCGGTGAGAATGACCAATACGTGCATATTCTTCTCGAACGCCAGATATTCCGCGGCGGTCAGGGCCATACGGGGGGTGGCGATACGCTCAACCGCCGGGTCGTTCGCCAGGTTGACGAACAAAACGGTACGGTCGATCGCGCCGGTTTCCTTAAAGCTTTCGATAAAGAAGTTGGCTTCTTCAAAGGTGATGCCCATCGCCGCGAATACTACCGCGAAAGGCTCTGTGGTGCCGCGCACCTTTGCCTGACGGGCAATCTGTGCCGCCAGGTTGGCGTGGGGCAAACCGGAGGCGGAGAAGATCGGCAATTTCTGTCCGCGGACCAGGGTGTTCAATCCGTCAATGGCGGAGACGCCGGTCTGAATAAATTCCTGCGGATAGTTTCTGGCTGCCGGGTTGATGGGCAGGCCGTTGATGTCCATGCGCTTTTCCGACAGGATTTCCGGACCGCCGTCGATGGGGCGGCCCAGGCCGTCGAATACGCGGCTGAGCATATCTTCAGAAACGCCCAGCTCCATGGGGCGGCCCAAAAAGCGGACTTTGCTGTTGGACAGGTTGATACCGGTGGAGTTCTCAAACAGCTGGACCAGGGCGTTGCCGCCGTCGATTTCCAGCACCTTGCAGCGGCGTTTTTCGCCGGAAGCAAGCTCAATTTCCCCCAGTTCATTGTAGGTGACGTTTTCCACGCCGCGTACCAGCATCAGAGGACCTGCCACCTCTTGAATGGTTCTGTATTCCTTTGGCATTAGAAGTCCTCCTTCTTCTGGGAAAGTTCCTCAATTTCTTTGTTCAGTTCCAGCACGATCGCGTCGAACTCCTTGGCGATTTCGTCCTCCGGCATGTATTTAAACCGGCCGATACGCTCCCGGACAGACAGCTTCACCAGGTCGTCGATGCCGATGCCCTCTTTCAAGGCGTTGACGGTGGACTGGTAGAATACCAGCACCAGTTTCATCATGGCGTACTGTTTTTCCAAAGAAGTGTAGGTGTCGATCTCATGGAACGCATCCTGATGCAGGAAGTCCTCACGAATGGAGCGGGCAGCTTCCAGTTTCAGGCGGTCAGCAGGGGACAAAGCGTCCATACCGACCAGCTTGACGATTTCATCCAGCTCCGCTTCTTCCTGCAAAAGGCGCATCAGCTGCTGCTTGAGTTCCGCCCAGTCCTCATGGACGTTGCCGTTGAACCATTTTGCGGTGCTGTCGGCATACAGCGAGTAGCTGGTCAGCCAGTTGATTGCCGGGAAGTGACGGGCATAAGCCAGAGAAGAGTCCAGGCTCCAGAATACTTTTACGATACGCAAAGTTGCCTGAGCGACCGGTTCGGAAATATCGCCGCCGGGAGGCGATACAGCGCCGATAACGCTCAAAGCGCCCTCGCGGCCTTCCTGCCCCTGCGCGATCACGCGGCCGGCACGCTCATAGAACTGCGCCAGACGGCTTCCGAGGTAAGCGGGGTAACCTTCTTCGCCGGGCATCTCTTCCAAACGTCCGGACATCTCACGCAAAGCCTCGGCCCAGCGGGAGGTGGAGTCGGCCATCAGCGCCACCGAATAACCCATATCGCGGAAATATTCGGCGATGGTGATGCCGGTATAGATCGAAGCCTCACGGGCCGCAACGGGCATGTCGGAGGTGTTGGCGATCAAAACGGTACGTTCCATCAAAGAGTAGCCGGTTTTGGGGTCTTTCAGTTCCGGAAATTCGTTCAGAACGTCGGTCATCTCGTTGCCGCGTTCGCCGCAGCCGATGTAGACGACGATATCCGCTTCCGCCCATTTTGCCAGCTGGTGCTGTACAACGGTTTTGCCGGAGCCGAAAGGTCCCGGTACGGCCGCCACACCGCCTTTGGCGATGGGGAACAGCGTGTCGATAACGCGCTGGCCGGTGACCAGGGGCATATCCGGCGGGAGTTTTTCTTTATAGGGGCGTCCTTTACGGACAGGCCAGCTCTGCATTAAGCTCAAAGCCGATTCGCCGCCGTTTTCGTTTTCAATGACCGCTACGGTCTGGGTAACGGTGAAATCGCCTTCTTCAATGGATTTGACCGTTCCGATGATGCCGTTGGGCACCATAATTTTATGAGAGACAATTTTGGTTTCCTGTACCGAACCGATGATATCGCCGCCGGTCACTCTGTCGCCCGCCTTGACGGAAGGAACAAAGTGCCAGGATTTTTCACGGTTCAAAGACGGAACCTCCACGCCGCGCTGCAGATTGTTTCCGGAAACCGCCATAATGGTTTCCAGCGGGCGCTGGATGCCGTCGAAAATACTGCCGATCAGTCCCGGACCCAACTCGACGCTCAGCGGAGCACCGGTGGACTCTACGGGCTCGCCGGGTCCCAGTCCGGAGGTCTCTTCGTAGACCTGTACCGAAGCCTGGTCTCCGTGAATTTCGATGATCTCGCCGATCAGGCGCTGATCGCTGACGCGGCAAACATCGTACATATTCGCGTCGCGCATACCTTGGGCGATGACCAGAGGCCCGGCAACTTTCTTAATGGTACCTTTGCTCATGTATTTTCACCTGCTTTTTCGTTAATTATCATTGCCGAAAATGATGTCGGAGCCAACCGCCTGCTCCACCGAGCGTTTTACGCCGGCGATCCCGCGGCCGGTATTACCGGATACGCCGGGGATCAGGATAATGGCGGGCAGCCGCTGGGAGCGGTAACGGTCCAGCTCCTCGTCGATCTCGGCGGCCAGTGCCTCCGTAATATAAATGACCGCGTAATTTCCCTCAGCCAGGCGGCGCAGGGTGCGGATCGCCTCGGTAGGGTCGTAGACGGGGTAGGTATCCAGACCCAGCGCGGCAAACCCGTAAATGCTGTCGCGGTCGCCTAAAACTGCAATCTTATACATACATTTCCCTTAACCTTTCCCGAATTGCGTCGTCCGAAAGTCCGTTTCGTTTCCCGGACAGAAGGATGCGGACGGTTTTGATCTCGTTTTCTCTTGCCAGCAGCCATGCGGCCAGCGGGCCGATGGTGGACGTTTCATATTTTTGCGGCCGGATTTTCTCAATCAGCCGGTTGTCACACCAGCGCTCAAATGCCGAAGCGGACTGAACCAGCGCATCTGCCGCGCCGGCATAGTCTGTGCGGGTCAGATACGCGGTAATGGCCTCGAAGCTTTCCACCGCAGCTTGGGAAAGCCGCGCCAGATCCAGCGTGTTGCAGCCGGCCAAAGCCCGATTTACAAAATCGAGGGATTTTCCGGTTTTCTGGCAGCGGACAGCGGTTTTGATATCAGCGGTGGCCACCGTGTGTTCTGCGTAAAATTCCAGCAGCGGATCACCGGAGGCTTTACCGGCTTTCAAAATCGCCTCCAGCGCAGCTTTGTCGATGATCACATCGCAAAGCTGACCGTCCCCAGTCTCGCGCAGAGCGCTCATCGCTTCTTCGGCGGCGGCGCCCATTTCGGCGGGAAGGGCGGAGAAGTCATGCTCCTCTGCCGCCCGGCGAAAAACGGCCGGATCAATTGTTCCGTTGGGGTTGTAGATGTCCGCCCCATGGGAGGGCGCATAATTTTCCTTGATCGCCGCTTTGAGGTTGTGATAGTCGTTGGCGTATAAAAACACGTCAAAAACGCTCATGTCCTCTACCAATTCCCGCAGCTGCGCCCAGGTTTTGCTGCGCTCTTCCTCTAAAAGAGATTCGGGCGTTTGATTGGCGGAGCCATTGCCCCAACCTTTTTCGTTCAGCATGCGCAGGCATTCTTCGTAGGTTTTGCAGGCCATCAGCTGTTCCAGGGCGGGGGAGCCGAAGCATAAAAGCTCCTTGGCGCGGATCCGGGCTACCGCATAGATATAATCGGGTTTCGCCATCATCCAACCTCCTTATTGGAACAGAAATTCCTGAACTTTATCCTGCAAGGCCTCCTGGCTGGCATAAAACATCGCTTCGAACGAACAGTTTTCCTCGATTCCGTCGTAATCCAGCACAAAGCCGCCGTCAATGGGACGGGTGCTGCCGGACAGCGAAAGCGACGCGCCGGGAATTGCCTGTACGGCGGACTGCAGCTGCGCGTCAAAATCCTTGGGCGCACGGGCGAGGTCTTTTTCGTTTAAAATCAGTTTTCCCTGCTGGGGAAGGGCAAATCTGCCTGCCATTTTAAAAATCAGGCTGAAATACGCCGCGTCGTCCAGCGCCAGAAGAGACTCCCGGGCAGACTGGATGGTTTCGCGAATCATCTGCTGCTTGGCGGACAGCAGAGCCTGCCGCTGCTTGAGCGCGGCGCCGGACTGGGCGTGGGCGGCAATTGCCTGCACCTGCGCCTGGGTGTCCGCCTGCATTTGTGCAGTCTGCTCTTCCCGCTGTAGTTTTGCCGACGCCAGGATCTTGGATGCTTCTTCTTCCGCCGCAGCCTTGGCTTTTTGAGCGTTGGCTTTGGCGTCGTCAATGATTTGGGTGGTAATTTTCTCTAATCCTGTCATATGCCGGCTCTCCTTATTATCGTATTGGGGATTTGCTTCATAAGGCAAGCCGTTAGATGTTCAGACCGCCGATACCGGAAACAGCCAGGATGGAAACCAGCAGCGCCAGGATGGCGTAGGTCTCGACCATCGCGGCGAAGATGATAGCCTTAGAGGACTGGTCGGGGCGTTTGGCAACCAGGGAAATACCGGAGATAGCAGCTTTGCCCTGTTTAATCGCAGACAGGTAACCAACAATCGCCATAGGCAGGCAGCCGAGGAAGTACAAAAGGCCTTTCTGCCAGCTCAGATCCGCGGAACCGCCGAGGATACCGATCTGAGACAAGGTGATGAAAGCAATCAGCAGGCCGTAGATGCCCTGCGTACCGGGCAGCAGCTGCAGGATCAGCACTTTACCGAATTTAGAGGGGTCGTCGCTGCAGACACCGGCAGCGGCCTCGCCGCACATGCCAACCGCTTTTGCCGAGCCGATACCGGCCACCAGAGCAGAGATGATAGCTCCCGCGAGTGCGAAAATAATACCCAGATTATTCATATTAAAAGTCCTCCTTGATATTGTAATATTGTGTATGAACGGCAAACGGCCGGAATGCCCTGCCGCCTCCCTCATAAAACTTACCGAAAAATTCAACGAACTGCAACCGGTTGGTATGGACATACGCGCCCAGTAGGTTGATTGCCAGATTCAGCGTATGGCCGATGAAGAATACCAAAATGAATACAATGGCGCCGACCACACCGCCGCCCAGCATGCTGCCCATGGAGTTGACGACCGTGGCGATAACACCGGTGGCCAGGCCCAGCGCCAGCAGGCGGGAATAGGAGAGAATGTCGGACAGATAACTTGTTACGCCGTACAGACCGTACGCGCCTTTTAAAAGCCGCTTGAAAGGGCTGCGGGATTCCCGGCCGGCGGTAAACAGAATACCGACTGCGCCAACGCCCGCCACGGCGATGCCAATGGTGCCTGCCAGAGACGGCAGAATAAAGCTCAGCTGCAAAATACCCACAAACATCTGGTTGGAAAGGGCAAATACAATCAGACCCGCCAGCAGCATGTACCAGAAGCCCACGTCATACAAGATATCCAGCCAGGCTTTTTGCTTGGCGTATTGATATGCTTTCATGGCGAGGCCGGCAAACAGATGGATGATGCCCATGAGCATAGAGAATACCAGCATGCGCATGGGTTCCTTGACCGGCTCAAACCAGATGGGGCGCAGGGCAATGTCGGGACGGCCGAAGAAAGTGGTGGCCACAACGCCCACCAGATCGCCGAAAAAGCTGCCGAACATAAAGCCCCAGAAAGCGGTGGAAATGCCGCAGTAGAAAAACATTTGCAGGGTTTTTCGCATGCCGCTCTCCATATTTTTGAATTTTAACAGTGCAAACCCGCAGCCAATGACCATCAAAAGGCCGTAAGCCGCGTCGGACAGCATCAGCCCGAACAGAACGTAGTAGAAAACCGACATGACCGAACAGGGGTCTACTTCTCCCCGGCCCGGCAGGCCAAAGGATTCGAGTACGCCCTCCACCGGCGCGGAGAAAGCGTTATTCTCCAGCACAACCGGAGGGTCCACAGACGGGTCACAGTCGGACAGCTCCACCGATAGGTCGAACCGGTTTTCCAGTTCGGTTTTCAAATCATCCGCCTTTTTGGCCAGGACGTATCCGGTGAGGATAAACGCCCGCTTGGACTGGGCAAGCTCGCTGATGACCTCGTATTTCTCCGAACGCATGGTAAAATAGTCGATGGTAAACTGAATATCTTCCCGCTGATCGGCAAAGGAGATGATGGTTTTCTCCGCCTGCTCGATTTCGCTTTGCGCTTGTGCGACCCGCTCATCCAGTTCCTGCTTGCGTTGTGCGGGCGAGTGCTTGGTGGGGTTGGACGGCTGTGCGAATCCGATGCTGCGCAGCGCCTCTTCCACCTGTTCGGCCCCGTCCTTATGGCAAAGGACAAACACGCAGGTCTGATTTTGCGAGGAACTGACGATTTCCGCGTGTACGGGGGGCAGCTCGGGGTTTTGCTGGGCCAGTCCGGTCAGGACCGCTTCCAGGTCCATGCCGCCCGGCAGAGTGCCGATAAACGTGCGGGTCCGGCTGGTGCCTTTAAAGCGCATGGAAAGATCCAGCCCCAGCCAGGGCTGCAGCGCTTCCAGCTGACCTTCCAGCTTGGTGATTTCCGATTTATTTTCCGCGATGGAGCGGGACAGTGCCGTGATCTGGTAAACCGTTTCCATAACCGCATCGTATTTTTTGGCGAATGCGTCATAGTCCCGGCCGGTTTTCAATCCACGTCCCTCCAGCGAAGCGAGCATGGATTTCTTTTCCGGCGCATATTGGTTCAAGATCTCCAGCGCAGAAGCGGCAGCGGTGATGTTTTTCTGAAAAACGGAGCGGTTGGCGGAAGTGTCGGTGCGGGAAAAAACACTGTCTTCCGGCAGAACAGAATCCACCTCGACCACGCCGCGCCGCTGCAGCAGCTCCAGTACCGGTTTGCGGTCTTTTTTCAATGCACAGATGTTAATACGTTTCATCTGCAGTACCGCCATAGTATAAGAGGCCTCCTTTCTGGATAATCGTAAGTGCTAAATCAATTCGGATAGGATCATCCGGATGGCTTCCTCTTTTTTGGCTGCGGCGTTTTCGCGCATTGTCTGAATCTCAGACTCCGCGTCGACAACCGCCTGTGCCAGCGTCTCATCCGCTTTCCGGCGTGCCTGCTGCAGAACCTGCTGACTGTCGGCACGGGCTTTGGCCAGCGCCTCGTCCGTTTCCGCCTTCGCCTGGCTGCGGGCCTGCGCTAAAAGAGAAGCGCATTCCGCCGATGCCTGCTGCTCGATCTGGTCCGCTTTTTGTTCCGCGTCCCGGATTGCCTGAATTGTATCCTGTCCCATTTTATCACCACGCTTTGATTTGATTTAAAAGTAGAGATATCGCCCATTCGACAGGACGATTATGAAAATAGAGCATCAAATATCTCCAATTTATCATTTTACAGGAGATAGGAAGAAAAAACAACAAAATCCCCAGCAAAAATAGAAAAGTGGGATATTTTTGGAAGAGTAACGGCAAAAGAACAATATTTTTGGTAAAAATGTATAATTGTTAAAAAATATACGGACGAAAACTGTTAAAATTAAAACAAATCCATCACTTTTTCCACCCAGGTCAGTTTTTTGGCCGTATAGGGAGGATACCGCAAAGACGGCTCTGCCTGCCCCAATCGGCGATAGCATCCCTGTAGATGGGAAAAGGTCAAAAATCCGTAGACGCCATGGCTTTCTCCGGTGCCGCTTTTGCCGATGCCGCCGAAAGGCAGATAAGGGGAAGCCAGGTGCAGCACCGTGTCATTGATGCAGCATCCGCCGTAAGAAAACCCGTTTTGCAGCATTTTTAACGCCTGTTTGTCCTTTGAGAAAAAATAAGCGGCCAGCGGCTGGGGATTTTTTTGCACAATCTCGATTGCTTCTTCCAGGGTATCGAAAGGCAGGACCGGCAGAATAGGGCCGAAAATTTCCTCCCGCATCACCGGAGAGTCCAGATCGGGATGATCCACCAGCGTAGGGGAGAGACGGAGCGTTTGGGGATCGGTTTCGCGGCCGAACAGGATCTGGCATCCTTCTAAAAGGTGCAGAAGGCGCTGATAATGGGCGTTGTTGATAATATGCCCGTAATCGGGGCTGGCCAGCGGATTCACCCCGAGAAATTCTTCCAGTGCCGCCCGGCACTGCCGGATAAACACCTCTTTTACCGAACGCTGGACCAGCACATAATCCGGCGCCACACAAGTCTGCCCGCAGTTGAGGATTTTACCCCACATGATCCGGCGGGCGGCCGTTTTCAAATCGGCGGAAGCATCTACGATACAGGGGCTTTTGCCGCCCAGTTCCAGCGTGACCGGCGTCAGATTTTGGGCCGCCGCAGCCAGGACTTTTTGCCCCACCGCCGCGCTGCCGGTAAAAAAGATTTTGTCAAAAGAAAGGGCGGTAAGCGCGGAGGCGACATTCCCATCTCCCAGGCAGACCGAAACATATTCGGGGGAGAACAGCTCCTCCAGCAGCTCACAGATGACCAGCGCCGTTTGTCCCGCCAGTTCAGACGGCTTGACGACTGCGCAGTTCCCGGCCGCTAAAGCGCTGATCAGCGGGGAAAGGCACAACTGGAACGGGTAATTCCATGGGGCGAGAATCAAAACCGAACCATAAGGGACAGGCGTAAGGTGCTGTCTGCCCGGCCAATGGCTCAAAGGCGTCATGGCCGTTTTGCCGCGGGCCCATTTTTTCAAGTGGCGGCGCGCAAAACGCAGCTCGTTTAAAACAACGGCGATTTCGGTGGAATAGGCCTCCTGCCGCGGTTTTCCCAGGTCTTGGGCCAGTGCGTCTTCGATTTGTTCCCGGCGGTTTCGGATCGCGCCCTCCAGCAAAGAGAGCACTTCCCGCCGGTAAGAAACTGACAGGGTGGCTCCGCTGCGAAAAAAATCCTGTTGGCTTTGTAAAATCGATTGATAGTTCATATGCCCCTCCGCGTCTGTCTATGGTGTGCTCCGATCGTAGCTGGCGCTTATATTGATCCAGCAGATCATGATCGTTCCCCTTATATTTTGCCGTCTTTTCTATCCAATCAGTCTGAATATTTGCTACAGAATCATTTTAAATTTATCCCCGACCACATACTGTACACAGCGGCATCCGGGCATGCCGTTTTGGTCGCTCAGCTCGCTGTTGATCAGCAAAAGGGGGTATTCTTTCTGTACTGCCAGGTAATGGGATATTTCATAAGAGGCAAAGGTGACCTCCAGCGAAATGCGGGACTTGGTGAACCAGACGCCGTATTTTTCCCGCAGAAGGCCCAGCATGGAGCAATGGTTCAAATCCTCGTCGAGCAAAAAGGAAAAGGATTCGGGAAAATGGGAGATTTCCAGCTCCACCGGCACGCCGTCGGTGTAGCGGATGCGCTCGATCGCGATGATCTTCGCCCCGGGGCGAAGATCCAAAAAGGAGATGTCCTCCTCGGTTGGGTCCTTGATGACCGATTTGATGACCTTGGCGTCGGCTTTGCATCCGATTTCCCGGCACATATCGGTAAAGCTGCGGGCGGGAACGATATGGTGGTTGTATTTTTTCTTGCAGACAAACGTACCTTTTCCCTGCTGGCGCAGCAGCAGATTTTCTTTTTCCAGTTGCTGCAGGGCGCCGCGCACCGTGTTGCGGCTGACATGGTACAGCTCGCACAGTTCCAGCTCAGTGGGCAGCTTTTGTCCCTGCTTATAGCGGCCCGCGTGAATTTCTTCCTTCAGCAGTTCCGCCAATTGTTGGTACAAAGGAAGTTCCCCTTCAAAAGACATTGGCATTGTCCTCCCCTTTCTCGAACTCAATCCGCTTGGATAAGGCTGATTTCACGGCGTGGAATGGAACCTTTTTCGGTGCCGGAATGGTACTTTTAGTATACCACAAAAAAGGAACGAAAAAAAGAAAAAGCTCCGAAAAACGGAGCTTTTTCTATCTGGTTTAGAATGGTATACAGCCGGAGTTAATGTTCGCTGAATCCTTTGCCGATGATCTCGCTGGAGTTGGTGATCATAATAAATGCATGCGGATCTACCTGCCGGGCATAAGCACGCAGGGCAACCGCCTGATGCCGTCGGGTCGCGGTGAGGATAATGTAGCGTTTCTGATGGCTGTACGACCCTTCCGCCACCTCGATGGTCGCGCCCCGTTTCAGCGTCTCGTTAATGTATTTGACGATGGGGTCGGGGTTGCTGGTAATCACAGTAAAGAATTTGGACAGGTTGATGGATTCAATCACCATGTCCACCACCAGCGTTTTCAGCACCAGCCCCATAATAGAGAATAGTCCGGTCTGCATGCCGAAGACCGCGCAAGCGGTGATAACGATTACGCAGTCGCTGATAAAAAGAGCCTTTCCGATATCGATACTGCTGTATTTTTTAACGATCATGGCGATGATATCGGTACCGCCGGTGGATGCGTTGATGTTAAAGAGGATAGCGGATCCCACCGCGGGCAGCCCCACAGCAAAGAAAAGCTCCAGCAGCGGCTCGTCGGTAAACGGAGCGTTCATCGGCTGTACCCGCTCCAGCACCCAGACAATGCCGGACATTAAGATGCTGGAATAAGCGGTTTTCGCGCCGAACCCTTTGCCAAACACCAGAAATCCCAGCAAAAGCAGCAGCATATTGATAATGAAGTTAATCGTACCGGTGGACAACCCGGGAATCAGAGCGCCGAGGATAATTGAAATACCGGATACGCCCCCGGTGGAAAAATGGTTGGGCATTTTAAAATAATATAGTCCGATGGCCACCAGAATGGTACCGCCGGTCATCAAAAGAAAATCACGGATCTTTCGATTCATAAAAGTCACCCTTCCACAACATAAGCTTTGCGTTGATTGCCCTGGTAACAGTATAAAAAATTTTTTTGCATAAAACAACCGTTTTTGCAAAGTATGCAAGTATTTATACAGATAAGGCGCCGGGGAGGGAACATAACAAAAAAGCGCCCGGATTTTCCGGACGCTTTTTGGACAAGCTTTTTTTCAATTACTGATGAATGATGTCGATAATGTGTTTTGCCCAGTCTTTGATATCGGCAACACTCGCGTCAGTTGCTTTGGAGCCGAACAGGCCGGATTTTACCGGTACCAGATGGGGCTCGTCAACAACGTTGATGTTGTTGGCGCGGATGATGTTGGCCAGCTCTTTCGCCGCCTCAACGCCGCCTTTGGTGGTTGCGCTGAACGCAACGTTCTGGCATCTGGCGTTGTCCAGGTTCCGGCAGAAATCAACCAGCGCTTTTTTCGGTTTCGAAGCGCCGTCGTCGATGCAGACCAAGATCAGCTTTTCGTTTTCAACCGGGTATGCCGGAGGAATCTGGTCCGCTTTTACACGATATTCGCGGGACAGCTGTTCCATCAGTTCCTCAGCGACGCTTTCTGTTTTAAAGAAAAATACACGCATTTTAAAGTTCATCGTTTGCAACCTCCAATAATTTCCGTACTCGCCACAGTGTTTTCGCTGATACACCAATATATCAGAAAACCGGCGCATGAACATATTCTACAACAGATATAAACCCAATTGCAAGGGGTATTTTTTACGATAAGCGTAAATAATTTATGAACGAAAAAAATGTCCGGTCAAAAATGCAGAAAAAGCCGGCAAACTGCCGGATAACAACCGCTTTTTCTGTACAGAAAGAGGAAAACATGCTATTATTAAAAAGATGAAATCAATACAAATTTGTGCAGTTGTACAAATTTTGGCAAATCGGTTTTTTGCCGGTTCTGAAAAGGGAAAGGAAATGGAAAAAAGCAATGGCAAACGGGAAAAAATTAACCGCTTTGGCGGTCAAAATGGGGATGCGGTATTACGAGGAGCAAAACCTTGTGTTCGGAAAAGTGGCAGGGTATGAGTGCTCAGTTCGGGAACAGCCGGAAAAGAAAATGATGATGGTTCATGTAGTGGCCAAGGCTGCCGCGGAAGACGACGGGATGCAGAGGCTTCTGGAACAGCTGCAGCAGGAGTACCCGGCCATCACAGCGGCGGTATATGAAAATTATACGGCCAGCCTGCGGCTGAGTACCTCCCAGGAAGGGGATTTGATGCAGCAGGCGGAAGAGGTGCTGCGCCGGATCACGGATTTCGCGAAAAAAGAAGATTACCGGCCCTGCTGCAGCGGCTGCGGCAAAACCAAGGATGTACGGCGCTTTTTGCTCGACGGCGAAGCCAGAATGCTTTGTCCCGCCTGCCGCGCCAAAGCGGAAGCCAGCCTGACAGACCAATGGCAGCACAAAAAATTTCCGCACCACAGCGTGCTGAAGGGCTTTATCGTTGTGCTGGTGGTTTTGCTGATCGGGGCCACCGCGTGGGTGGGCGTTTATACAGGAGGCCATTCCGCGACGCTGATCGGCGTAGCGATGACGATTTTGAGCTTTTTGGGTTACCAGTATATGGCCGGCCGGATGAAAACCGGAAGCGTGATCGGCCTTTTGCTGGGCCTTTTGGCTACCGTATTTTTTTGCCACAATCTTTGCGTGGCATTCGAGCTGGTCGTGGCAATCGGGCAGCAGCAGCAAATCAGTATCACCGGCGCTTTGCTGTTTATCCCTACCTTTTTAAAAGACCCGACCAACCGGGAGGTTTATTTTTTACAGCTGGGCCTTTCGGTGCTGGCAGTGGCGCTGGCGGCGGCTCCCATGCTTTGGCTGGTCCATTACTCCTGGCATCATAAAGAACAGCTGGAATCTCTGGAAGAACCTGCCGCATAATGCTGCGGCGGCATGAGGAGGACTTTTTTATGAAATCGATCGGCATTGACCATTTTGCGAATTTTGCCTTTTTGAACCACCTGAAGGTCAGCGACGGCAAAAAAGCGGCTTTTTTGATCAAAAAGGCGAATCTGGCAGAAAATAGCTATGAGTCGGACCTGTATCTCTGGCGGGACGGACAGGCGGTCCGGCTGACCGATACCGGCAAAGTATCGGACTTTTATTGGGTGGGAGAAGAACTCTATTTCCCGGCAATTCGGAAAAAGGCGGACCAGGAATACATAAAAAAGGGACTTCCCTTAACGGTATTTTACCGTCTTCCCCTGACCGGCGGCGAGGCAGTGGAAGCGTTCCGGGTCAAGGAGAAGATCAAATCGGTGAAGTTTATTTCGCCAGAAGAATTTTACTTTGTGTCCGATTATGATCCAAAAGCAAAGTGGGCGCTGGAAACAGCCGGCGGCAAGGCGGATGAGGCAGAACGGCTTTTGAAAGAGGAATCGGACTATATCGTGTTTGATCAGCTTCCGTTCTGGTCCAACGGTGTGGGCGTGACCAATGGGCATCGGGACCGGCTGTATTATTACAAAAACGGGGAAGTGACCGCCGTTACCGACCGTTACACCAATGTAAAGGATTGGCAGGTGCTGGATGGCGGCAGCCGGGTGCTGTTTATTTCGAACCGTTTCGAACAGAAAAAAGAAACGCCTACCCAGTTGAAGCTATATGAGAAATCCACCGGCTCCATTACCGATGTATCCATGGAAAACCCGTTCTCCCACAGCAGGATCACCCTGCTGGGCGGCGACGAGGTGCTGCTGCTGGGCTCGGACCAGAAGTTGTACGGCCTGAATCAGGACCCGAATTTCTATCGTTACAATTTTAAAACCGGCGAACGCAGGGTGTTGGATGAAAGCCACATGCATGCCACCGGATGCTCGGTAGGCAGCGATGTGAAGATGGGCAACATCTCCTCTCCCTGGCATTACGACGGGAAAAACACGGTCTATTTTACCGAAACGGTGGATGACAGCTGCCAGCTGGCGTCTATTGACCTGGAAAAAGGCGAGATCCGCCACATTACACAGAAAAAAGGCATGGTCGTGGAATTTGCGCCGTATGAACAGGGCTTTTTAACCCTCAGCATCCGGGGCAACGACGGTATCGAGCTGTTTTATACCGAAATGTCCGGCAAGGAGACGCAGCTGACGCATTTCAATACGCACCTGACCGAAGAATACACGATCTCCACCCCGGAAGAATTGACGTTCCAAAACGAAGTGGGAGACGAGATCAAAGGCTGGATCATCAAGCCTGTGGGCTTTGACGACAGCAAAAAATATCCGGTGATCCTGGATATCCACGGTGGGCCTAAAACAGCATACGGCCCCAACTTTTTCCACGAAATGCAGTATTGGGCCAACCTGGGATACGGCGTTATTTTCTGCAATCCGACCGGGTCTGACGGGCGAGGCACCAAATTTTCCGATATCCGCGGCAAATACGGCATCATTGATTACAACGATATCATGACTTTTGTAGACGTTTGCCTGCAAAAATCACCCTGGATGGACGGAGAACGCATGGGCGTTACCGGCGGCAGCTATGGAGGCTTTATGACCAACTGGATCATCGGCCATACCGACCGATTCCGCTGTGCCGCTTCGCAGCGCAGTATTTCCAACTGGGTATCCAAATCCAACACCACCGATATCGGCTATTATTTCAACAAAGATCAAATCGGAACCGACGCCTGGACGGATCACGATAAAATCTGGTGGCATTCTCCGCTCAAATACGCAGACCGCTGTAAAACTCCAACTTTGTTTATCCACAGCGACGAGGACTACCGCTGCTGGCTGGCGGAAGGGCTGCAGATGTATTATGCGCTCAAGTATTTCGGCGTAGAGGCGCGCATGTGCATCTTCAAGGGAGAAAACCACGAACTAAGCCGCAGCGGAAAACCGCTGCACCGGATCCGCCGTTTGATGGCGAGGG
>JBJEQT010000023.1:0-4632 GCA_051881895.1 Oscillospiraceae bacterium | reverse complement strand
ATAAGTAAAAGGCGTGACTTTGCGGTCACGCCTTTTCTTTGTAAAGGTTGGTTTATCTTATTTCTTTCGCTTATACAATATAAAGAAAATGCCGCTAATCAGAAGCGGAAAAATAATGCGTCCATAATTAATGCCGCTCACCCCTCTTGCTGAAATACCATTCACCAGATAGGGGATACCCGTTAAACAAGCTATGAATGCAAGAACAGAAATCGCAAAATATACTTTCTTCATATTTGGCGCCTCCTTCATCAAATTTCTACTGGTAAATTTACCCAATTCCATATTATCACATAACAGAATACAATGCAAGAACAGCCACAGCAGCGCAAACGACTGTGGCTGTCAACGGTTTTATGCACACCGCCCATCCTGATGGGGCGTTTTTGTTCGGAAAGACTGGCGATTTGGTGAACAGGGCAGATGGATAAAAGACGCAAAAAAGCGGCTGATGGTTCAGCCGCTTTTTGAAAAACAGAAAAGACTGCATTTTGCCAGGGCAAGACCGCGTAAAGGCAAAGCGTCTGCCGTATTTGGCAGGACAAATTACCGCATTTCCAGCAATTTGTTTTTGAGGTCGCCTTCGATTCGCCGCAGCTCAGCCTCGGCCTCCTGCCGTTTCTGACGGCCCTCCTGCTGGATGCGCATCACCTCATCCAACGTGGCAATCAGCGATTCGTTGGTGGTTTTGAGCGTCTCAATATCCACAATTCCCCGCTCCGACTGCTTGGCTGTTTCGATGGAAGACATTTTCAGCGTCTCCGCGTTTTTGCGCAGCAGTTCATTGGTCATATCTGTCACCGCTTTTTGGGCGTCCGCCGCCTGCTGGGAATGGGCTACGCCCAAAGCCAGGACCATCTGGCTTTTCCACAGGGGAATGGTATTGACCAGGGTGGATTGGATTTTTTCGGTCATCAGGGTATCGTTGTTTTGAATCAGGCGGATCTGCGGCGCCATCTGAATAGAGATGGTGCGGGTCAGTTCCAGATCGTGGAGCTTCTTTTCAAACCGGTTGCACATGGCCGACAAATCATTGGCGGCCTGCGCGTCTTCCGGCAAACCGGTTTGCCGGGCTTTCTCCTGCGCGGCGGGCAGCTCGGTTGCTTCCACCTCAGCCAGTTTCTTTTTGCCGGCCAGAATGTACATGGACAGTTCTTTAAAATAGACCTTGTTCATTTCATACATTTTGTCCAGCATGGCAATATCTTTCATCAGCTGCACCTGATGGTCTTCCAGCACGTTGCAGATTCGGTTCACATTGGCCTCTGCGCTGGAATATTTGGCTTTATAGGTAGAGATTTTGTTGCCGGAGCGCTTAAAAAAGCTAAACAGGCCTTTCTCTTCTTCATCCACATTGAATTTTTTTAATTCGACCACAACATTGGTCAGCATCTCTCCGACTTCGCTCATATCTTTGGTGCGGACATTACTCAGCGCGGTTTCGGAGAAATCGGCGATTTTTTTCTGCGCGCTGGAGCCATATTGCAGAATCTGGTTTGAATTGTTGATTTGGATTTTTTCCGCAAAGTCATTGACCATTTTTTGCTCCGCCTCGGTCAGGGTGCTTTCGTCAAAAACGGCGCTTTGCGGCTGCTCGGGAGCGGGTGCCAGCGCTTGCTCCTCGGCCACCTGTAAATCCAGCGTCAGGGTCGGGACTTCCTGCGTGTCCAGAGAAAGCTGCGGCACGGCAGTTTCCATTTTCTTTTCCTCCATAAAACGATCCTCCTGTTCAAAATCAGTTATCGGGACGATCCGCCGAAATCTTTTTGGGTCAGCCCTTCCTGGGCGAGCATGGTTTTCAGTACGCTGATGTCGGCGGAAATATCAATGGCGTCATTTTGAAACAAACTATCCAATAAAGAAGCAAAAGCGCTGTTGACCGTATCGAGAATATCCAGAATCTCTTTTTTGGCAGTCAGGATATTTTCCCCCTGCACAGGCTGGGATTCGAATTCCCGATAAGAGGTGACCAGTTTAACGGTCGTAGGCAGATAATAGTTCATAAAGCGCCGGATCTCCGGCAGCTTTTCGGGGTGCTTTTCCACACAGGAAAAGATTTTTCCGGTGACCGTCTCCAGCTGAGTCAGTTTTTCGGAGATTTCCTGGCCGGGCAAAGCGGCGTTGGCCTCCTGGATCCTGCGGATCCAGCCCTGGCCCTCCACGATGACAGCGTCCAGCCCGTTCGGATCCTCCTGGATCCTGGCCTGCTGCAGCTCCCGCAGCTTGCGGTTTGCCTGGCCCGTCCGGTATTGCCCGTAGGCCTCATCGGTCAAAATCAGGCAGGATTCCTCATCGTCCAGATGCCCCTGAGGAAACATGCCTTTTTTGATCATGCGTTTCAGATCCCGGACGACATATTTTTGCGATTTATTTACAGCCGCAGACAGCACGCTGATCGAACAGACCTGCCTGTCGCCAATGGCCAGCAGATATTGCTGGTAGCGGCGCTTGCGGAATTTTTGGCCGCAGTAAAAAGAGAAGCAGAAGCTTCCGCCCGCCAACAGCAAAGAGATCAAAAAAGAAAAAATCATGGAAAATGCAAAGGGGCCGCGCAGAAGATCCAAAATCACCTGGTAGGCGCTTTGCAAAAAGCAGATGCCGAACAAAAGCCCCAGAAAAATACCGACCGACGCGGCCGCTTTGCTGGGCAGCTTGGCCTTTTTCGGCTTTTTGGCGGTTTGCTGCTGGTTTGTCTGCCTTTGAGAGGAATATCGGGGGACAACAGGCTGAAAAGATTGGCGCGCCGCCGGACGCTGCTGTGTCTGCTGCCGGCGCACCTGCGCCTGCACCTGCCGCTGCGCCTCGTCGACGGCGCTGGAAATGTTGGCTCCGATCTGCCCACCGTAGGTAAAAGTCTTTTCGATCACGTTTTGAACGGTTGTTCCCAATGTTTGCTTTAACGCTGAAAAATCGCCGGACTGCAATGCTTTTTCAATGCTGTCGCTGATCATCTTTTCAAAATCCGATTCCTGGTTGTTTTTCATCAAACCCCTCCGTAATGGAAGACCCGACGGTCGTGAAAGATATTGATACCATCCTCCATTATACCGTATTTCTATTCTTTTGACAATTGGCGGCAAAGGCCTTTCAGAGGATATTTTTACGCTTCTGCGGAACAAAAAGACGCGAAAAGAAAAGCCTTACAGGTAGCCATAAAGCCCCCGGACCGAGGCTTCTCCCGCCCGAATGATAAAGGTTTCGCCGTCCTTGCTGCAGACAAGGCCTCCATCCGGCGCGATGGAGACCGCCTGGGCCGTTACGGTTTGCTGCGCCCGGATGACCTGTACCTGCCGGCCCAACGTGGCACAGAGCGCTTGGTAATCGGGTAGAAAAGGGGCAAATCCTTCCCGGCGGTACTGGTCCAGGATGGGCTCCAATTCATCCAAAAGCATGCCGGCTTCGGTCAGCACCGGCCTTTCCTCGCCGGTGACAGACAAAAGAGAGGCGGCGTAGGGCAGATCGTTTTCGGCGAAAAAAGCCGCCGGCTGATTCAGGTTGATCCCGATCCCGCAGACAGCTGATACCCGGCTGCCCTGGATGCGGCTTTCACACAGGATGCCGCAGACTTTTTTCTGATGGAGCAGCACATCGTTCGGCCATTTGATGCACGCGGCGTCCCCCAGCGTGCGCGCAGCCGCCAGGCCGCATAGAAGGGGCAGTAACCCCATATCGTCCGGTTTCATAGAATGAAAAAGTACCGATAGGTACAAAGCCTGGCCGGTGGGTGCGCCGGACCAGCTTTTCCCCCTGCGGCCCTTACCGGCGGTCTGCCGGCCTGCGATGACAACGGTACCGTCGGGAAAATCGCCCTTTTTGAGGTAATCGTTGGTGGAACCGACCTCATCCAGATAAATCCAGTGTTTTCCGCACCAGACGGCGCGGGAAACGGGCAGTTCTTCCATCACGACACCTCCACAATATTGGTCATGATCCCCTGGCTGGTAATGTCCAGGATGCCGTAGGTGGGTCCGCCCTGCCGGGGGATGGAAAGGCTGCCGGGGTTCATGATATAAAGGCCGCCGTCGTATTCGGTGTGGGCCACATGGGTGTGTCCGTACAAAACGACATTCGCGCGGCAGACCCGCGCGGCGGTTTTCAGCTCCGACAGGGAGTGTTTGACATAATAGGTGTGTCCATGGGTGATCAGGACATTTTTGCCGGATAGCTTGACCAGATCGCTGCTTTTCGTGTCGGAACCGAAATCGCAGTTCCCCGATACCCAAAGATAGTGGCGGTCGGGGTAGAGGTTTTGCACATCCTCGAATTCCCGTTCCCCGTCACCGAGGTGAATATAAAGATCTGCTTCCGGGTGTTTTTCCACTACCCGGAGCACATTGCGAAAATTTCTGTGGCTGTCAGACATGACGATGATTCGCATCCGAAAAGACCTCCATCCGCTGATTGGTTCGAAAGCCTGTCCGTCCGGAATCGGCAGCCGCAGACGGACAGGAATAGATAAACTAAATGTATCATAGAAATAAAATAATTGGAATAGGTGGTGAGCAGAATGCGCGAAATTTTCATCGAAGAAGACAAGATGGAAAAATTGCTGCAGATGACAAGTGAAAAAACAGGTATCCCAAAAGAACAGCTGCGGGAAAAGCTCTCCGGCGTTATCAAGGATGGCAGAAT
>JBJEQT010000022.1:0-4651 GCA_051881895.1 Oscillospiraceae bacterium | reverse complement strand
GGAAAACGTGGTGAAAAGCCTGTATGCATATTTTATCGGCCACGGGGAAAAACTTCCAACAGAGTACCGCACAGTGCTGGAAGAGGAAGGAATCCACACAGCGGTGTGCGATTACATTTCCGGGATGAGCGACCGGTTTGCCATCCATCTTTACACAGAACTGTTTGTCCCCAAAAGCTGGCAGGGGATCAGCGAATAAACACGCAAAGCGCTGCCGGATGGCAGGATGGAACGAAAGGGGGATGGGCAGATGCTGAGCGAACAATTCATTTTGGAATTAAAAGCGCGCAATGATATTGAGGATGTAGTCGGGTCCTATGTCAACGTCAAGCGGCGTGGGCGGAATCTGGTAGGGCTGTGCCCGTTCCATTCGGAAAAGACCCCCTCTTTCACCGTTTATCCGGACAGCCAGTCCTTTTACTGTTTTGGCTGCGGCGCCGGGGGAGATGTTGTCACCTTTGTACGGCGGATGGAGAATCTGGACTATATTGAAGCGGTCAAGCTGCTGGCGCAGCGGGCGGGCCTTGCCATGCCGGAAGACGGATATGACGACAGTTTTGCCAAACGAAAAACGAGGATCCTGGAAATCAACCGGGAAACAGCCCGCTTTTATCATCAATGCCTGATTTCGCCGGTTGGGAAAAAAGGCTTGGATTATCTGCGGGAACGGGGACTTTCCGACAAGACCATCCGGCATTTCGGGTTGGGATTCGCGCCCGAAAGCTGGGATGCGGCCATCAAACACCTGATGGGCAAAGGCTTTCGGATGGATGAGCTGACCGACGCGGCCATTGCGGTGAAAAGCGCCAGGGGCAGCTATTATGACCAGTTCCGGGGGAGGGTGATCTTTCCCATCATCGATATCAGGGGGAATGTGATCGCGTTCGGCGGCCGGGTGATGGACGGCAAAGGGCCCAAATATCTCAATTCGCCGGATACGCCGGTTTTCAAAAAAAGCCGCAATCTGTTCGCTCTGAATTTTGCCAAGGCAACCAAAGAGCCGGCGTTGATTCTGGCGGAGGGCTACATGGATGTGGTGGCACTGCATCAGGCGGGTTTTGCCAACGCTGTGGCAACCCTTGGCACCTCTTTAACTTCGGAGCAGGCCCGGATGATTTCCCAATATGCGGAAGAGGTGGTCATTGCCTACGACGCCGACGGCGCCGGACAGAAAGCAACGAACCGGGCCATCAATATGTTCGGGGAAATCGGGCTGAAAGTGCGGGTACTGAAGGTAAAAGACGCCAAGGACCCGGACGAATTTATCAAAAAATTCGGCGCTGCCCGATTCCGGCTTCTGCTGGAAGGGGCGGGAAGCGCCATGGAGTTTGAAATCGGCAAGCTCCGGCAAAAATACGACCTGGACTCTTCGGACGGGAAGGTTGGTTTTTTAAAGGAATTTGCCCAGTTTATGACGGGCATCCGGAACCCCATCGAGCGGGACGTCTATGTGACCAAAACCGCGGCGGAGCTGGGGGTTTCAAAGGACCCGCTGATGGTACAGATTGATTATATCATCCGGCAGCAGACGAAAAATGCCGAGAAAAAACAGGCACGGGATTTGACGGTATTTGCCGCCGGCCCGCAGCAGCGGCGCGATCCGCAGCGAACAGCTCATCTGAAAGAGGCGCTGGCGGAGGAGCGGTTGATCGGCGTGCTGTTAAAAAATCCTGACTATTACCGCCTGATCCGGGAAAAAATCCAGCCGGAAGATTTTTTGACCGACTTTAACCGGGAGATTTTCCAGGTGATCTGCAAGCGGCTGGATCAGAACCAGTCGGTGGAACTGATTGCGTTGTCGGAACAGCTGGATGAGGAACAAATGGGAAAAATCGCCGGAATCCTGGCGGATCCGACATCGTCGCGGGCGACACCGAAAGAAACGCAGGATTATTTGGAGACCATCCTCGCCGGAAAGGCGAAAAAAACGCCGGAACAGCTCAGGCAGATGGATCGCGAACAACTGGAGCAATATGTGGCAGACTTGGCGGCGAGGAAAAAATAGGTGGCCCGCACGAGGAAACGTACCGGGCGCCGCGTGATTTGGGCCTCGTTCGCGCCGGTGAACCAACAAGAATACCCGGGCCTTCCAAAAGGTTTCCGGTTTGGAATATGCCATCCGCCGTCTTCGCGGGGCGGGCAGGCGAAAAACTTTTTCGCGGGGAGAAATGGGAGAGCAAGCATATGGCAGCACAGGACAAAAAATCAGTCATCAAAGATTTGATCGAATTGGGAAAATCCAAAGGGAAGCTGACGACAAAGGAGATCACAGACGCGCTGGAGGAACTGGATTTCGACGTGGAGAAAGTGGACAAGCTTTACGACACGCTGGAAGGGCTGAACATTGAGATCATCGAGGATCTGGAGCCGGATATCGATTTGGATCTGAATACTATTCCAGAGGCTGCCGCGTCGGCAGAGGAAGAAGACGCCGCGCCGGCCGAGGGGGTCAATATCGATGACCCGGTCAAAGTATACCTCAAAGAGATCGGTCGGGTGCCGCTGCTGAGTTCGGAAGAAGAGGTCGAACTGGCGCAGAGGATGGCGCAGGGCGACGATTATGCCAAAAAACGTTTGTCGGAGGCAAACCTGCGGCTTGTAGTCAGCATTGCCAAGCGCTATGTGGGGAGAGGGATGCAGTTTCTGGATCTGATTCAGGAAGGAAACCTTGGCTTGATCAAGGCTGTGGAGAAATTTGATCACACCAAAGGATTTAAGTTTTCCACCTACGCCACCTGGTGGATCCGGCAGGCCATCACCCGCGCGATTGCGGATCAGGCCAGAACCATCCGCATCCCGGTCCATATGGTGGAGACGATCAACAAGGTCAAAAAGGTTTCCAACCAGCTGCTGCACAAAAACGGTCACGAGCCCACGGCGGACGAAATCGCCAAAGAATTGGATATGCCGGTGGATAAAGTGCGCGAAATCATGCGGGTAGCCCAGGAACCGGTGAGCCTGGAAACGCCGATCGGCGAGGAAGAAGACAGCCATCTGGGCGACTTTATCCCCGATGACGACGCGCCGGCTCCTGCAGAGGCGGCTTCTCATACGCTGTTAAAAGAACAGCTCAGCGATGTGCTGCAAACACTGACGCCCCGGGAGGAAAAGGTCCTGCGGCTGCGCTTTGGCCTGGAAGACGGCAGAAGCCGCACGTTGGAAGAAGTGGGCAAGGAGTTCAATGTGACCCGGGAACGGATCCGCCAGATTGAAGCCAAAGCGCTGCGGAAGCTTCGCCATCCCAGCAGAAGCAAAAAACTCAAAGACTTTTTGGATTAATGCGGCGTGGCTGCCTTGGTAAAAGGGAGTGAATCAATTTGCAAATAACATTGGAGGCGGACTATGCGGTTCGCATGATCCACGAGCTGGCGGCCGCCGGCGGGCGGACCGATGGAAATGCCCTGGCGCAGGCTTCCGGCGTGACGGTACGCTTTTCCTTGAAGATCCTGCGGAAGTTGGTGGCGGCCGGTCTGGTCCATTCCTACAAAGGTGCTGCCGGCGGATATGAGTTGGCGAAAAAACCGGATAAAATTTCGCTGTGCGATATTGTGGAAGCGATTGAAGGACCGATACATATTGCGCGCTGCGTAAAAGGGGATTATCAATGCACCAGGCAAACGGAAGAGTCCTGTTCGTTTCAGTGCGCATTTGAAAAAGTGTCCCAGGATTTGCGGCGGCAGCTGAGCGGGTATACCATGGATCAATTTATTTCGGAAAAAGAAAAAGGTGCAAAAAAATGAAAATTGTAATTTTGGACGGCTTTGCCGCCAACCCCGGCGATTTGAGCTGGGCGGGACTGGAACGGTTTGGAGAAGTGATTTGCTACCCCAGAACGTCCCCGGCTGAACTTTCAGCGCGCGCGGATGGCGCCGACGTGCTTTTGACCAACAAAACCGTGCTGGACCGGCAGACGATCGAAAGCCTGCCCCAGCTGAAGATGATCGGTGTTTTGGCGACCGGTTACAATATTGTGGATATCGCGGCGGCAAAAGAGCGGGGAATTGTGGTATGCAATGTCCCGGCGTACAGCACCGATTCGGTGGCGCAGCTGATTTTTGCGTTTTTGCTGCAGCATGCAAACCATGTGCTGGAACACACCCAAAGCGTACGCAAAGGCGACTGGGTCAAAAGCCTTGATTTTTCCTATATGGTGGCTCCGCAGACGGAATTGGCCGGGAAGACCATTGGATTTGTGGGCTTTGGGCATGTAGCGCAGAAAACAGCGGATATCGCCGCGGCGTTCGGCATGCGGGTGATCGCTTTTTCCCGGACCATGAAAGGGCAGGAGGACCGGAAAGATTTTCGTTGGGTCAGCTTGGACGAGCTTTGTGCTGAAGCGGATTACATCAGCGTCAACTGCCCGCTCACGCCTCAGACCCAGGGGATGATCAACCGTGATTTCCTCTCGAAAATGAAACCCACTGCTATGCTGATCAACACTTCCCGGGGACCGGTTGTGGTGGAGCAGGATCTGGCTGACACGCTGAACCAAGGTGTGATCGCAGCCGCGGCAGTGGACGTGCTCTCCACCGAGCCGCCGAAATCAGACAATCCGCTGCTTTCGGCCCGGAACATTTATTTTACACCGCATGTTGGCTGGGCGACCAAAGAGGCCAGAATCCGCCTTTTGCGGATTACAGAAGAAAACCTG
>JBJEQT010000021.1:0-4657 GCA_051881895.1 Oscillospiraceae bacterium | reverse complement strand
TGGCGATTCTTCTGCTTGTATATCTGGCGTTTGGCCTTGTTTTATGGTTTGTGTGCTGTTTGGCTCTGGCCGGTATTCAAAACCTGATGGAATTCCTGCCTCGGGTCTATCAGGAGCAGATTGAGCCTTTTTTTATTTTGATCTGCGAGCATTTCTCCCCTCCCGGGGCGAAAGCATCTTCGGCAGCAGAAAATGCCGGCCAGCTAATGGGGCAAATACAAAAAACGATACTGGAGTATTCCAGCAAAGCCATTGCGCTCATCAGCGGATGGATTGCGAAAGCACCGGCTTTCTTTACAGCGTTTCTTTTTGCGGTTCTTTCTTCTTTTATGATCTCGATGGAATATCAGAATATCTCTCTTTGGATTCAGCGCAATACGCCCCGCCGCGTTCACCGGATTCTAATGGATTTGAAAGAATTTATTTTTTCTACTCTTTTGCAAATGCTGAAAGCCTATGCCATTTTGTTTTTGATTACCTTTTTGGAGCTCATGGTGGGGCTTTTCCTATTAAAAGTGGAGAATTTCTGGTCTATGGCCCTTTTGATCGCAGCGGCAGACGCCTTGCCTGTTATCGGGCCGGGCATCGTACTGGTACCGTGGTCCGCTGCCTGTTTTGTCAGCGGCAGCTATTTTCGGGGGATCGGCCTGCTTGCCTTATACGGCATTGTCGCTCTGGTCCGAACAGTGATAGAGCCTAAAATCCTCGGCAAACAATTCGGCCTGCATCCATTGGCCACCATTACCGCCATGTACGCCGGCGCACAGCTTTGGGGGATCGGGGGATTTTTGCTGGCACCAGCTGCCGTTCTTTATTTCCTGCATTGGAAAGAAAAGCAAAACTGGAATTTTTCATTCAGAAACCTGTTTTGAACAGCGACAGTCACCACCGTCTCTCAGGGCAGGTCGAATTTGCAATACGGAGGAATACCTTAATGAAAAGGATCCAAAAAAGAAACCCGCAAAAAAATCTCTTTCAGCATTTTCTCAACGGCATTGAAAAAATCGGGAACGGGCTTCCCCACCCGATCACTTTATTTGTGCTTCTTGCTCTGGCAGTGATACTGCTTTCGGCTGTCTGCGCTTATTTTGGCGTTTGTGCCACCGGTGAGACGATCAACCCGTCTACTATGGAACTGGAAACACAAACGGTATCGGCGGTCAGCCTGATGACGCGTGAAGGGCTTTCCTATATGTTGACCAGCGCGGTGAGCAATTTCACCTCTTTTGCTCCCCTGGGCGTTGTCCTCGTCACGATGCTCGGGGTAGGCTGCGCCGAAGGGAGCGGATATCTTTCCGCATTGATCCGTCGGGCAATTCTGTCAACGCCCCGAAAAATCATCACTCCCATGCTTGTTTTTCTGGGCGTGATGTCCAATATCGCGTCGGATGTAGGATATGTGGTTCTGATCCCCATCGGCGCCGTTCTTTTCAAAGCCTATGGCCGGCACCCCATCGCCGGACTCGCAGCGGCCTTTGCCGGCGTATCCGGCGGATTCTCCGCCAATTTACTAATTGGTACGATCGATCCCATGCTGGCCGGAATCAGCACAGAAGCCTCTCATCTGATCGATCCTATGTATACTGTTCAGGCCACCGATAACTGGTTTTTCATGATCGTCTCTACCGTTCTGATCGTCGCGATCGGCACATTCGTCACCGATCACATTGTGGAGCCTCGTCTGTCGCCGCCTGACGAAACAGAATCCGGCTTCATTTCCCGGGAAATGAGCGCCTTGGAACGCAAAGCACTGCGATGGGCCAACGGAGCACTATTGGCGGTTCTTTTTCTGATCGTGGCCTGCTGTATTCCCGATAACTCTTTTTTGCGGAATCCACAAACGGGAAGCCTGACCGAAAACGCACCGCTGATAAATGGTTTGATCCCATTGATCGCTGTTTTGTTTTTGGTTCCCTCCGTCGTATTCGGATGCGTGACACAAAAATATAAAAATGAAAAAGATATCTGTTCCCAACTATCGGAAAACATGTCGTCCATGGGGGCCTATATTGCCCTTTCCTTTTTTGCGGCGCAATTTATCAGCTATTTTTCTTATACCAAGCTGGGGACTGTCCTCGCTTTAAAAGGAGCAAAGTGGCTTGGTTCCGCCGGTTTGCCGGGGCCTGTTTTAATGGTGCTGTTTATTCTTTTTTCCGCTCTCATCAACCTGGTAATGGGATCTGCTTCGGCTAAATGGACCATATTGGCGCCGGTGTTTGTCCCCATGTTTATGCTGTTGGGATACTCTCCGCAGCTTACGCAGGTAGCGTATCGAATCGGGGATTCCTGCACCAATTTGATCACGCCGCTGATGGCCTATTTTGCCATGGTCGTTGTGTTTGCGAAAAAGTACGATGGCGCTTCCGGTATTGGTACGATTATTTCCACCATGATTCCCTACTGTCTTTTCTTCTTATTGGGATGGTCCATTCTGCTGATCATCTGGATGCTGCTGGGACTGCCTCTTGGCCCCGGAGCCGGACTTCTTCTTTGAATCGACCCAGCTTCCGCTTGATTCCCGCTTGCCATCTTCGTATAATAATAGAGGAAGGAGCGATGCGAAATGGAACAAAGCCATGTTTTGAAAACCTTTCTAGAGTATGTCCAAATCGCCAGTGAAAGCCGCTCGGAAAAAGCATTTGCCGAACGGGTAGCCAATGATCTGCGAAATTTGGGACTACGGGTCGAAACCGATAACGCTGCCGAAAAGGCCCATGCCAATACAGGAAATGTCTACGCCTTTTTAGAAGGCGATCCTTCTTTTGAGCCGCTGTTGTTCAGCGCGCATTTAGATACGGTTCCGCCTGGCAAAGATATTTGTCCGATAGTGGAAAACGGCGTCGTCCACAGCGCTGGCGACACGGTTTTGGGCTCCGATGACAAATCCGGTATCGCCGCCATCATGGAAGCGATTCGGCTGATCGTGGAACAAAAAATTCCCCACCGGCCCATTGAGGTGGCTTTTACCATCAGCGAGGAAGTGGGGCTGCTGGGAGCAAAATATTTGGACTACTCCCGCTTCCAATCCCGTCAGGCAATTGTTTTTGACAATGAGGGCGATGTGGGCACGATCGTTAACCAGGCGCCCGGCCATATAGAGATTGAAGCAACGATCACCGGAAAAGCTGCGCACGCCGGCGTTGCGCCGGAGGATGGTATCAGCGCGATCGTCGTCGCGGCCGACGCGGTAACGCATATGCAGCTTCTGCGCATTGACCAGGAAACCACCGCAAACATCGGGACGTTTCACGCGGAAGGGCCGAACAATATTGTGCCAAAAACGGTTCGCCTTGCGGCGGAGGTCCGCAGCCTGGACCCGCAGAAACTTCAGCGGCAGTGCCATCAGATCATCGAATCGTTGCAAAATGCCTGCCGGAAATATCAGGCCGATTTGCAGTATACGACCGAAACATCCTATGATTCTTACCGCATTCCGGAAGATGATCCCCTGATCCTTCTGCTCCGGGATTGCTGTGCTGGTCTGGGATTCCCGGTATCGGTCTGCCCCACCGGCGGCGGAAGCGACGCCAATATTTTTAACGCCAACGGTATTCGGTCGGTCGTAATCGGAACCGGCATGGAAAAAATCCATGGCGTATCCGAGTATATCACGGTTGAGAATCTGGAAAACACAGCGAAACTGGCGCTGGAACTGATGAAAACCCGGTGATTTCATGCAGTCATCCTTCCGGCGATTGTTCTTGTTACAAATCTGTAAAAGGCCCTGGACCGCAAATGGCCCGGGGCCTTTTTAGATGCATTGTAAGCATCCGTTTGCAGGATCAGAAAAGGGGCAGGAAAATGCCATGATAGGTGTCATCGATAAATTCTTTGATCTCCGGGCTGGTCAAAACCTCTGCCAGAGCTTTGATGGCATCGCTGTCCTCATTTCCTTCTTTTACAACCAGCACGTTGGCATATGTATCCGCAACTTCTGAATTCTTATCCTCTGTTGCGAGCGCGTTATTGAGGTCCAATCCGGCCTGCAGCGCATAATTTCCGTTGATCACCGCCATGTCCACATCCTGCAGGGAACGGGCCAGCTGGGCGGCTGCCATCTCAGTGATCTGGAGATTTTTCGGGTTTTGTGCAATATCCAGTATGGTTGCGGTCGTTCCCACGCCGTCTTTTAAGGTAATCAACCCAAGAGATTCCAGCAACAGAAGCGCTCTTGCTTCATTGGTTCCGTCGTTGGGAATGGCGATCTGCGCGCCGTCTGCCAGATTGTCCAGCGATGTGGTCTTTCCGGGGTACAGCCCAAACGGTTCATAATGAACCACTGCAACAGAAACCAAATGGGTGTTGTTTTCCTCGTTGAAGTTATTCAGATAAGGACGGTGCTGAAAAAAGTTTGCGTCCAGCTCGCCGCTTTCCACATTCAGATTCGGCAGGATATAGTCGTCGAATTCCACAATGTCCAGCTGATACCCTTTTTCCCGGAGCAGCTCATCTGCAGCCTTTAAAATTTCAGAATGCGGTGTGATACTGGCTCCGATCCGGATAACAACCGGTTCCCCGACAGAATTTTGCCCATTGCTCTTTTCACCGGAAGGGGATGGCGCGATTGTGCTGCATCCCGGCAGCAAGGTCAAAAGCAATACAGCGCTTAACAAAATAGAAATGATTTTTTTCATACGATTTCTCCTCCATTCAAACA
>JBJEQT010000020.1:0-4668 GCA_051881895.1 Oscillospiraceae bacterium | reverse complement strand
CCCCGCGCCCCACAACCATAAGCGCCTTTTCTTTTCAACGAAGGCGCTTTTTGTTTCTCTGTTGATTTTTTCGGATTTTGTTTTTCACGGGCCGCTGTGAATGTTTTGGGTAAAGTTTTTCCACATTCCACATTTCACCGAATTCACCACGGGTTATCCGTGAATTTTGGTGGAATCTCTTTTCCCCGAAATTTTTAACGGAAATTTCTCTTTCCACTGGTGGATTATCCACAGGAAAGTTTAAAAATCAGCCGCCTCTTTCTTTTCCATTTTTTCTCCCAGTTTCCTTCCACCATCGGAAAGCTCTTCAAAACTTGTCCCTCTGCGCCTTTTTCCTGTTTTCCACTTTTCCCGATGCTCTACTACTACGACTATTTTTATTTATTCTTCTCTCTCTTCTGTCTTTTTGATTTTATGACTTGTGAAAAATGAAAGGAGTTATGTTTGAAATGAAAATCGTGTGCCAGAAAGATCTGCTGGTCGAAGCTGTATCCAATGTATCCCGTGCGGTCTCCGCAAAATCGCCCCTTCCCGCTTTGGAAGGTATCCTGATCCGTGCGGCAGAGAATCAAATTACTTTGGTGGGTTATGACCTGGAAATCGGCATTATTACAAAAATTGATGCAGATGTACGTGAGGAAGGCGAAATCGTCCTGACGGCAAGGCTGCTTCTGGATATTATCCGAAAAATCTCCAGTGAAACAATTTCCATTCAGAGTGATGATAAACAGATGACAATCATCAAAGGCGGTGTTTCCGAGTTTACCATTATGGGCATTCCTGCTTCTGATTTTCCGGAGCTGCCGGCTGTTGACGAAAGCAGCAGTCTGGTTCTGAAACAGGGTGTACTGAAATCTATGATCGATCAAACTCTGTTTGCCATTGCTACCACCGATTCCAAACCGGTCCATACGGGTTCTCTCTTCGATGTGAAAAAAGAGAACATCACTTTGGTATCCGTAGATGGCTATCGGCTGGCTCTTCGCAAGGAACCCTTTATCGCAGATCAGGAAATTTCCTTTATTGTTCCAGGAAAAACGCTGGCAGAAGTGTCAAAACTTCTGAAAGAGGAAGAAAATGAGGTTTGTATGGTGGTTTCCCACAAACATATTATCTTTAAGATCGATGGTTATCATGTGGTTTCCCGTTTGCTGGAGGGAGATTTCCTGGATTATAAGGCAGCCATTCCGAAAACGGAGAAAACAACCGTTGAAGTAAGCACGCGGCTGCTCATCGAGGGAATTGAGCGTACTTCTTTGCTGATTTCCGACCGCCTGAGAAGCCCGCTGAAGCTGAATATGGCAGATGAAAAGATCAAAATCAGCTGCAGCACCACCATGGGAAAGGCTTATGACGAGGTTGAATGCAAAATCAGCGGCGACGGCATCAATATGGGCTTCAATAACAAATATTTGCTGGATGCGCTGAAGGCAAGCGACTGTGATATGGTAAAATTACAGATCAATGGACCGGTATCTCCGATGCGGGTGGTTCCGCTGGAAGGAGAAAGCTTCCTGTTCCTTGTTCTGCCAGTGAGGGTGAAAAACGATGACTAAGAAAAATATTGAAGAGATCGGTATCCGCACCGAATTTATCAAGCTGGACTCCTTTTTGAAATACGCCGGCGTCACCGATACCGGCGGCCAGGCCAAAGAAGCGGTTCTGACAGGCCTGGTGACCGTCAACGGCGAAGTTTGCACTATGCGGGGAAAGAAGATCCGTCCGGGAGATGTGGTTTCCATCGACGATCTGGAGCTGCATGTAGTGGCGGAAGAATAATAGAAAAAGCCAAGGAGGATAACTCCTTGGCTTTTTTTATCTTAATATGTTGAAGAAGGGAAAGTGCTGTATGGAATGGTCTGCGTTACAGATCAAACCAATAACGTTTGACTCTGGGGAAGCCAGGATGTTCGATAATGGCTTCTAATTTACCTCCGGCTCTTTCAATTGTGCGAGAAGAAGCAATATTATTTTCGTTGCAGGTAACAAGGACTTTTGACAGTCCTTCTTTTTTGGCTTCCAATAGCACTAAACGCAGCATTTCTACGCTGTAACCCTTTCCACGCTGACTTTTTCTGATGCTGTAACCGATACGGCCCGCATATTGACGAATAAAATCATTGACTTCCAAACGAAGATCCGCAATACCAACCAAATCATTATTTTGGTCAAAGGCAACATATATTTTTTCTTTTACATCACCATAATGAGCGTGTCTTTGCCCATAAAACCAGGACTCAACGCTATCAGCACTTTCCAGTCCTACGGATCCGCTGATTCGAATCCCTTCCTGTTCGAATTCCTGCCGAAAGTCTTTCAGCTTTTCAAGGTGCTTTTCCTGTAAATTTTCAATGTGAATCATAGGATTTATACCTCATAAATACGAATTTCCGGCTCCGCCGCCCATAAAGGCTGCAAAGCACCGTAAACATCTTCTAAAAACATATTGCTGGACAAGTATTCTGTTGCGTTTTCAATACAATCAAAACCATGCAGTACCTGTACATCTTCATCGCGGACCAAAAGATTCTTGGTTAAGGCACCCGGGATCGTGTCAAGGAAAGGCTGCCGATAGTCGGTATAAATTTTTACCGCGGCGGGGCGTTTTTCCTTGCCAATTTTCATGGTGATCTCCAAATAAGCTTTTATATTCATGATATTTCCTCCTTTTGAGCTTTGCTTCCTGCTATCAGGAGCTTGCATTAAGCATAGCATATTGCCTTTCGCCAAAGGAAGATATAAGTAATTTTATTAGTTACTATTAAATTTCATAGTAACTTGCCAGAACATAAGCAATAGGTTACAATGGGGAAAAGGGAGTGGTCAAAGTGTATAAGCCAAAATTAGAAAAAGATATTCGTTGTCCGTTGGAATATGGCTTAACTGTATTTGGAGGAAAGTGGAAATCAAGAATCATATGTGTTTTGGCTGAAAAAGATACATTGCGATACGCTGATTTACGCAGAGAATTATCAAATATCACCGATGCCGTATTAGCTACAACGCTTAAAGAGCTGATTGCCGATCATTTGATAGAGCGTAAACAATTTAATGAGATCCCACCGCGGGTTGAGTATAAGCTGACGGATAAGGGAATTTCTGTAGTTCCTATCCTGAAAAGTATTTGCAGATGGGCAGGAGCATACAATCGGGAGGAAAATGAGTACACCTTACCTCAATGCCAAAAGTGTGATTATCGTTAGTCTTTCTGATTTCTTTCAAAAAAGCCGGACGATTTCTGCGTTTCCCATAGCCAAACACGACTTTTTGTGTTACAATGTTTCCACAAGATATGTGGTCAGATCAAAATCAAATTTGATTGAGGAAAAGCCCCCGTCAGCTGACAGGGGCTTTTCTTCGATGATTTTATGCCGGGAGGAAAGAGGATGTACATTACCAAGATCAAGCTGGAGCAGTTCCGCAACATGGAAGAAATTGTCCTCTGCCCTTGTCCGGGAATCAATGTGATATACGGCGATAACGCCCAGGGAAAAACCAATTTGGCGGAGGCCATTTGGATGTTTACGGGAGCGAAAAGCTTCCGTGGTGCCAAAGAGAAGGAAATGCTCCGTTTTGGTACAGAGAAAACGGCCATGCACCTGGAATTTTGGGGAGGAAACCGACAGCAGTCGGCAGATTTGTTCCTTGGAAATCAGAAAACAGCCTTTCTGAATGAGGTTCAGTTGGAATCCGCAACAAAATTGGCTGGACATTTCTATGCGGTGGTGTTTTCCCCCAGCCATTTGTCTCTGATCAAGGATGGCCCAGTGCAGAGAAGAAAATTTTTGGATACTGCCCTTTGTCAGATCATTCCCAAGTATGAAGCCAATCTGCGGGAATACCACCGGATCTTGGATCAGCGGAACGCTTTATTAAAGGATGTGGAGCGCTTTCCGCAGCTGAGTGAAACGCTTGATATTTGGGATCAGCATCTGGCCAAAAGCGGAGCCTGGCTGATGTACTGCCGTTTTCAGTATGTCAAGCGAATCCTGCCGGTAGCCTGTGAAGTATACGCCGGAATCTCCGGTGATAAAGAGCGGCTTTCTTTGGCGCTGGAAAGCTCTATCGGCGCTGATGATCGTATGGACAGGGAGGGGCTGTACCGGTTGTTCCAGGAGCAGCTTCAGCAGAACCGAAATTCAGACATTCAGAAGCGCGCCACTGGCTGCGGCCCTCATCGGGATGATTTGAATTTGCAGGTCAATGATCTTTCTGTGCGCCTGTACGGCTCCCAGGGGCAGCAAAGGAGCTGTGTGCTTGCGCTGAAGCTGGCGGAGTGCGCGGTGATCGAAGAATTAAGCGGAGAGAGTCCGGTGATCCTTTTGGACGACGTGATGAGCGAGCTGGACAGTCAAAGAAGAAGTTATCTGCTGAACCGCATTAAGGGACGTCAGGTATTTGTAACCTGCTGTGATCAGGAATCCGTGCAGCTGCTTGAGGAAGGGAAAGCTTTCCATATCGAAAAGGGGCAGATTTTGCAGGACAGGGAGGAGGAGCCATAGTGTATCTTCATTTGGGACAGGATGTTGTCGTGCCAAGCCGGAACATTGTTGGTATTTTCGATATTGAGAATACTTCGATTTCTAAAATCACCAAGGAGTTTTTGGGTGGACAGGAGAAAAAGCATCATGTAATCAACGTACCTTCTGAACTTCCAAAATCCTTCGT
>JBJEQT010000019.1:0-21249 GCA_051881895.1 Oscillospiraceae bacterium | reverse complement strand
CGGGTAGACCAACGGCCTATCCGGTCGGGGAAAGAATATGGAAAGAAAGATAAATTCCAAGCGCATTTGGATATTATTCGGTATTTTGTTGGCGATCTGTCTGATTTTCGGTCTGGTACTGATTGAAATCCAAATTGTACATGGCCAGTCTTACTCTGAGCTGGCTACAAAAGGTGCCACCCGGTCACAAATCATCCAGGCTGTCCGCGGGGAAATCACCGACCGGTATGGGCGGCCGCTGGTCCAGAATAAAGTAGGCTATAATATCACGTTGGATAGGGCTTATCTGGCCAAAGGGGAAGAAAATGAAATCATCCTCCGGCTGCTGGAATTGCTGGCGGCTGCAGGCGATCCGTGGATCGACAAGCTGCCGATTACCGATACGGAGCCGTTTGCGTTCCGGGAAGGGCAGGAATCACAGGTTGCCAAGCTGAAGGATTTTTTGAACGTCGGGTCTTACACCAGTGTGGATGATGTGATGAGCTGGCTGGTGGAGCGGTATCATCTGGAGGAATATACCCCTTTGCAGCAAAGGCAGCTGGCCGGCATCCGCTACGAGATGGAGCGGCAGGGCTTTTCCATTACAACGCCTTATACACTGGCGGAGGATGTAGCGGTCTCCACCGTCATCCAAATCAAGGAGCGCTCCTATGAGCTTTCCGGCGTTATGGTGGTGGAAAGCACCATCCGGGAATATGTGGCGGGAGATATCGCGCCGCATCTGGTGGGGCAGATCGGCCCGATTTACGCGGAAGAATATGCCGAACTGAAAGACAAAGGCTATGCGATGAACGATATCATCGGAAAAAGCGGCATTGAGGAGGCGTTTGAATCCCAGCTGAGGGGCCAGAACGGAAAGCGGACCATCACGCTCAATTCCAACGGCGAGGTGATCGACGCCTCGGTGACCGAACCGCCGGTTCCCGGCCATTCGATTATGCTCACCATCGACATTGATCTGCAGCGGGTGGCGCAGGATTCGCTGGAACAGGAGATCCTCTGGCTGCAGGCCAACGGAGAAGAAGGCGAAGGAAAGGAAGCCACTGCGGGAGCAGTGGTGGCCATTGACTGCAAAACCGGCGAGATCCTGGCGATGGCCAGCTATCCGACCTACAATCTGGCCACCTATAATCAGGATTACAACGACCTTTTGGCCAATTCGGACAATCCGCTTTTCAATCGGGCCTTGCAGGGGACCTATGCGCCCGGCTCGATTTTCAAGCCTCTGGTGGGGACCGCCGGCCTGCAGGAAGGGCTGATTACCCCTTCTTTTACCTACACCTGCGATCATGTTTATACGTACTATGAGGACTATCAGCCCAAATGTCTGGGATGGCACCCCAATTTTACGGTCATGGATGCGCTGCGGGTTTCCTGCAACATCTTCTTTTATGATTTGGGGCGCCGTTTGGGAATTGATACGCTGGTGGATTACGCCAGCCAATTCGGACTGGGAGAATCAACCGGAGTCGAATTGCCGGAGGCGACCGGCCATATGTCCAGCCCGGCGTACAGTGAGTCGTTGGGGGAAATCTGGAACCCCGGCGATGTACTGCAGACCTCTATCGGCCAGGGCAAAAGCCTGTTTACGCCGCTGCAGCTGGCCACCTATACCGCAACGCTGGCAAACGGAGGCGTGCGGATGAAATCCCATCTGGTCAAGAGTATCAAAAGCTATAGCCTGGATGAAACGGTGGAAGAGATTGAACCGGAAGTAGTGGTCGATATGGGATTGTCGGAAACGGCGGTCAGCGCCATCCGGGACGGCATGATCCGCGCGTCCGGCCAAAACGGATACAGCGGAACCTCCGGTGCGTATTTTGGCAGCTACCCGATTTCGGTAGCGTCTAAAACCGGCACACCGGAAACCACCGGTTATCCAAACGGTACCTATATCTGCTATGCGCCGGCCGACGACCCGGAAATCGCGGTTGCGGTGGTTATTGAAAACGGTTACCATGGCTATTGGGGCGCGGCGGTGGCAAAGGCGATTTTTGACGAGTATTTCTTCGGGAAAACCAACGACCAGTTGCCCGCTGCTGCTGACACCCTTTTGCCATAAATAAAAAAGCCCCGTCAAAAGACGGGGCTTTTCTGCGCGATAGATAGCGGCGGACTTCCGGCCTTTTTACAACAGATGGACGCCTCTGGCTTCGCAGGCGTCGATCATCTCATTGGACCAAACTGCCGCCTGCACTTCACCGATGTGAACTTTATTGAGCATCAGCATGCAGATGCGGGACTGCCCGATACCGCCGCCCATCGTCAGGGGGAGCTGCCCTTCCAGAAGCATCTTATGAAACGGCAGTTGGGCGCGGGATTCACAGTTCGCTTTGGACAGCTGCTCTTTTAGCGATTTTTCATCTACCCGGATTCCCATGGAGGAGATTTCCACCGCCCGGTTCAAAAGAGGGTACCATACCAGAATATCGCCGTTGAGGGCCCAGTCGTCATAGTCGGGCGCGCGGCCGTCGTGGGGTTTGCCGGAGTGCAGTTTGTCGCCGATCTGCATTAAAAAGACCAGTCCATATTCCTTGCAGGCCGCGTCTTCCCTTTGTTTCGGGGTCAGATTCGGATAACGGTCCTCCAGCTCCTGGGTGGTGAGGAAGGTGATCTTTTCCGGAATGATGCGGCTTAAAATGGGGAACTGCCGACAGACCTGGTCCTGCGTGCGCAGCAAGGCGCTGACAATTGCTTTTACCGTGTCTTTCAGATAGGATACATTCCGCAGCTGGGGGGTAATGACTTTTTCCCAGTCCCACTGATCCACATAAACAGAATGGAGGTTATCCAGATCCTCATCCCGGCGGATGGCGTTCATATCGGTATAGATGCCGCTGCCAGGCCCAAATCCATATCGTTTCAGCGCCAGACGTTTCCATTTGGCGAGGCTGTGCACCACCTGCACGTCGCTGTGCATTTCCAGCACATCGAACTGGACCGGACGCTCAACGCCGTTGAGGTCATCGTTCAACCCTGATTCCGGCCGGACAAACAGCGGCGCGGAAACGCGCACCAGCCGCAGGGCGTCGGCCAGCTCCTTTTCGAAAGTGTCTTTCGCCAACTTGATGGCGATTTCCGTGTTGAGGATATCCAGCTTTGATGTATAATGGTCCGGTAAAATCAGTTTTTGTAAAGACATTCCCCTCATCCTCCAAACAGTTTGCAATTTTATCAGTTCCATCCTGCATTTTACCACAAATGCTCCGCGCTGGCAAGAAAAAGAAAGATACGATTTTTATTTGGCCGATGCGGCTTTGCCGTTTTCGGATTCGGTATGGGAGAAAAACATCAAAGCGCCACAGCCTAAGGAAACGAGGATGGCAAACAAAAACGGGTAGAGCCGGCTGATATCGCTCATAGCGCCCATCACCGTTCCAAAGGGCGAGGTGATGGCCAAGGCGATCACATGCAGCATGGCGTATACCCGGGAGCGCTCTTGCTTATCCACATAGAGGAACAGCAGGGATTCTTTCCGCGGGATGACAAAGGCGTTGGCGATGGCCTCGAAGAAAATGTAAAGCACCGCCCCGAGCCAGGAAGCTCCCTGGAAAAGCAGCGGGCAGGTAAAAGCGGCCGCGTATAAAACGAGCCCGATGGACAGAACGGTCCGATGGCTTTTTTCGTTGATTTTGCTTTGAGCGGTGAACATAAACAGCAGGCAGACGGCTGCCCGTATCATAGGGATGTACCCCAGCGAGGAGGTAGAGAGTCCCAGACGCTCGGTGGCAAAGTCGTAGAAAAAGGTGTTGATGATGATATTGTTGATGCCGATGGTAATGACCAGTATCAGCAAAAGGCGGGTCGCCGGCGTGGTAAAAATCAGCTTGAAAGCCCTCCCATAGCCGGAAAACATGCGGGAAAGCGGAATGCCCCTTGTTTCTTCTATACGCTTTTTCCCCTGCTGGGTCTCTTTGGCTTTAAAAAACAAAAGCGTACATTTGAACGCTTGTGATAAGAACGCGAAGCAATAGACGCCGCGCAATGCGGGGATGATGTCAAATGTCCGCACCAAAATGATGGAAATGGGAGTGAGAAAAGTAGCGGCCAACTGCACCATCGTAATACCGGAAAAGGCGTAAGGAATTTTTTTGGGTGGGCAGTCTTCGGTCAAAAGCCCGTTCCAGGCGTTGGTATTGATCTGCCAGCAGCCGGAAAAAGCCATGGAAACCGCGAACCACCAGAAATTCTGCGCACAGGCCAAAAGCAGCACGGACAGCGCGCCGGATAAAAGGTCAAAATAGTAGCAGGTTTTTCTGCGCCCCAGTTTGTCTGTAATAACGCCTCCTAAAAAAGAGCTGATAAACTGCGATGACAGCTGGATGGTGACCAACGTGCCTAGAAGGGTCCCCAAATTGGCGTTGTCCAGCCCGATGATCGCCTTTCGGTATTCCACTGCGTAAGCGACATACAGCGCATTGGTGATTGCCCAGAACGGCTCGCACAATACGCACCATTTGGCATTTCCTTCCAGCTGCATCAGCTGATTGATCAGAGGATTTTTTCGCAGCAGCCGGGAAAAAGCGTTTGCCATATCATTCACCTGCTTTCTTTTGATAGGACAGGATATAACATCTTAAGAATTTTATTATAGCGGAAGAAGATAGAACTTTCAAGCGAACCGTCATCTTTTGTCATGCTGAAAAAATCAGGATGCTTTTAGCAATAATCACGAAATTCGAAAGGGGAAAACAGATGCGCGTTTCCCTCTTTTTTTTATGGGCTATTTGTGCTAAAATAAATTTGTATACATTCTGGCTTTTGTGCCGCCCCAGGGCGGACTTTATCGCGATCGAGGTGCTTTTATGAAAATGAAACTGGCCCTTTTGCTGGGCAAGATTTTGTATCTGCTGGGCAAGCCGTTTGGCAAATCCACCAACCTGCCCGGCGAACTGGCGCTGAAAATTTGCCCGGATATGATGGGCCGCTTCCGGTTCGACGGAAAGGTCCTGGCGGTTACCGGTTCCAACGGGAAGACGTCCACCGCCAACATGGTTGCGCACATCCTGAAAAAGCAGGGGCATACGGTCGCCCATAATGCCAAAGGCTCCAACCTGACCGGCGGCGTTGCCACTACCTTGTTGGTCGCCTCGACCATGGGCGGGCGCGTGAAGCAGGATTTTGTGGTGCTCGAAGTGGACGAGCGCTTTTCCCGCCTGATTTTTCGTGATTTCTCGCCGGACTACCTTTTGTGCACCAACCTGTTCCGTGATCAGCTGACCCGCAACGGCAATGTGGACGTGATCATCGAAAAGCTGCATGAGGCGATCAAACCCTCGGTCAAGCTGATTTTAAACGGGAACGACCCGATCAGCGGCGATTTGGCGCCCGGTAATGAGCGGGTCTATTACGGGCTTTTAAAAACGGCCCAATCATCAGAAAAATGCCGTAATATCACCCACGACGCCAAAGTTTGCCCCCGCTGCTTTGGGCGGATGAACTATACCTATTACCACTACAACCACATCGGCGGATATGCGTGCGCCAAATGCGGATACACCAATCCGGAATGGGCGTATACCGCCGACCAGGTCGATTTCGCCACAGGGGATTTTACCATCAACGGCTGTCGGGTCCACACGGATTACAAGGATCTGTTCAATATCCTCAATACCACCGCGGCTGTCGCGGCCTGCACCGAGTTGGGCTTGCCGCTGGAAGCCTGCTGCGAGGCGATCTCCACTTTTGTGGCGCTCAAGCAGCGATATGATGAATTCCGGGTCGGCGACCGCAAAGCGGTGATGATTCTCTCCAAGAACCAGAACCCTGTTTCTTTTGACCAGTCCATCACCCATGTACTGGAGCGGGAAGGAGAAAAAACCGTGGTGGTATTTATCAACAATATCAACCACACCGGTCATAAAGACACCACCTGGCTGTACGACATCGGATTTGAGCGGCTGCTGGGAAAGGTTGACGCGATCGTGGGTACCGGCCCGCGGGCCTATGACCTGGCGGTTCGGCTGAAGCTGGCGGGATTCCCGTCGGAAAAGGTCCGCATTGAGCGGGATCTGTCCCAGTTGAAACCGGTGATAGACAAAACCCGCGGGGATATCTGCATCCTCACGGAACTGTATGATGCCAAGTCCATCCTGGAGGTGATCAGCAAATGAGCAAGGTGCGTATTCTCTGGCTGTACGACGATCTGCTGGATCTGTACGGCGACTGGGCCAATCTGCTGGCGTTGACCAAGGGATTGGACGCCATGGGAGTTGCGTGGGAGGTCGACCACAAAAGTCTTGGAGATCCGGCGGACCTTTCCGAGTATCAAATGATTTATATAGGGCCCGGCAAAGCGCGGAACCTGGAAGAAGCGGCGAAAGACTTTATCGGGCGCAAAGAGGAAGTCCTGGCTGCGGTGGAGCGGGATACTGTTTTTCTGGTGACGGGGAACAGCCGGCTGCTGTTCGGCAAAAGCTTTACCGGCCCATCGGGTGAAACGATTCCCGGTATCGGCTTGTTTGATTATACCGGCGAGGAAACCGGCAATGTGTTTATTTCCGACGTACTGGCCAGTCCGGTGTTTGCGCCGAAAACCATGTCCTACGGTTTTATCAACCGCACTGCCCATATCCATGGGAATGACCGCGACCCGCTGTTCGCGGTAGCCAAAGGCGCCGGGGACGGCGAGGCGGAGGGTGAGACCCATGAGGGGAACCTGTATCGGAACTTTTTCGGAACCTGGCAGCTGGGACCGCTGCTGGTCAAGAACCCTGCGATCTTAAAGGAGCTGCTCCGGCGGCTGGTGGGCGAAGATTTCTGCGATTGGAATACAACTGCGGAAGAGTTGGCTTTGAAATTAACGTTAAACGAAATTTCCAAATAAGATAGCGGCCCGGTTTCGGCGCTGTGCCGAAACCGGCTGTTTTTTGCGATGGAGGTTTGTATGCGTTCCAAAACCCTGTATCTTTCCGATTTGGACGGGACTTTGCTGCAAAACGATGCGACGTTATCCCCCTACGCGGTGCGTGAGCTGAACCGCATGATCGAAAAAGGGCTGTGCTTTTCCATCTCCAGCGCCCGCAGCACCGGAACGGTGATCGGCATTCTGGAGGGCCTGAGGCTGAACGTACCGATCGCCCTGTTCAATGGGGTCATTTATTACGATTACAATGCGGCCAAATTTGTCCAGGTGATGGATATCGACCCGGAAGCGGCGGTGCAGGCAGCCTGCATAATGGAAAAGTACGAGCTGAACAACACCATGTATACCTATCGGGATCAGCAGTTGTTTGCCTGTTACACCAGCTTAAAGACCGAGCGGGAAAGGCAGTTTGCAGCCGAACGGTCAAAGTTCCCGCAAAAAAAGTGGCGGCAGGTGCGGTCTTTGTCCGAAACAGCGCGGGAAGAGCGGGTCGTTTTTTTCTCTATGCCGGGGCCAAAGGAAAAGATGGACCGGATTTATGAAGAAATGTCCAAAATCCCAAACCTTACGCTTTCATACTATTTGGATACCTATGAACCTCTGTGGTATCTGGAAATCCAGGCGGGCGGGGTGGACAAACGGCTGTCTATCCGGGTCCTTCGCCAGATGGTCGGCGCGGACCGGGTGGTCGCTTTCGGGGACAACCACAATGATCTGGCGATGGCTGGTGAAGCGGACCTGTTCTGCGCGGTGGCAAATGCTACGGCGGATGTGCTCAACTGCGCCGATCAAGTGATTCCGGCCAATACGGAAGACGGCGTAATCCAATATCTTCTGGATTTGGAATCAAAAGGCGAATGGTAGATGCGGCAGGAAAAGAGCCTCTGATGATCAGAAGGGGCTCTTTTTTGATATGCGTGCAGTTAAGGTCAGACTTTCCCGGCAGTATTTAAAGGCCTTGCATAAAAAGAACCCGGTTGGCGAACAATAAAATCGCCGAAAGGGGGCTTTTGGGTGCTGGAAAAAATTTTGGGGATTCTTCAGCCGGAAAAATCCTTTGACCTGGTTTGCCGGAACACGGAAATCGCGGGGCGCCGCTGCGCCCTCCTGTTTGTGGACGGGATGATCAAAGACGAGGTAATGGAGAAAATGCTGGAGTATTTTCTCAAACTGGACCCTTCCGTTTGGGAGGATGTACCGGATATGCAAAGCTTTGCCCGCAGAATCATCCCTTATGTTGAAGTTGCGGATGAGGACAGGCTGGAAGCGGCCTGCACCGCCATCCTGTCGGGAAACCTGGGGCTGTTTATCGAGGGGTTTTCCGCCTGTGCGCTTGTCGACGTCCGGACCTATCCGGTCCGCGGCGTGGAGGAGCCGGAAAAAGATAAAGTGCTGCGGGGCAGCCGGGACGGATTCGTAGAGACGGTAGTCTTTAATACCGCTCTGATTCGCCGCCGGATCCGGGATCCCAAGCTTGTCATGTCTATCCAGTCCGCGGGGGAAAGTTCCCACACAGATATTGTGGTCTGCTATATGGAGGACCGGGCGGATTTGGAGCTGGTCGGGCGGATAAAAGAGCGGATCAGCCACATCCAGGTACAGGGGCTGACGATGAGCCAGGAAAGCCTGGCCGAAGCGCTGATCTCCACCAAATGGCACAATCCTTTCCCTAAGACACGCTATACCGAGAGGCCGGATACCGCCTCCGCCGCCCTGTTGGAGGGGCGCATTGTCATCCTGGTGGACAACTCCCCTTCCGCCATGATTTTGCCGTCGGGCATCTTTGATTTTTTCCGGGAGGCGGATGACTATTATTTTCCGCCGATTACCGGCACCTATCTGCGAATCACCCGCATTGTCATCTTTCTGCTGACCCTATTTTTAACGCCGCTGTGGCTTTTGTTGGTGGAACATCCCCAATGGATACCGCCTTGGCTGGCGTTTATCGGCGTGTCAGAGCCCAACGGCGTGCCGATTTTGGCGCAGCTTTTGGTGCTGGAATTCGCGGTGGACGGCCTTCGGATGGCTTCGACCAATACACCGAGCATTATGAGCAACTCTTTGAGTATCATCGGGGCTTTGCTGCTGGGGGATTTTGCGGTTCAGTCCGGATGGTTTGTGCCGGAAACGATTTTGTATGCCGCCTTTACCGCCATCGCCAATTATGCCCAGCCAAGCCTGGAACTGGGGTTCGCCTTTAAATTTGCCAGGTTGGGGCTATTGATCCTGACCGGCTGTTTTGGCTTGTGGGGCTTTTTGGGAGGAACCGTCCTGTTCCTCGTCATTCTGTGCAGCACCCGAACGCTGTCGGGCAAAAGCTATCTGTATCCGCTCATCCCGTTTAACGCCCGGGATTTCAAACGTGTTTTTGTCCGCCGCAAACTGGAAAATCAGTAAGGAGAAAGCAAAATAAAAAAGCCGTTGGCCACTAAGCCAACGGCTTTTTGCTGCGGGTTTGCCGTTATTTTTTCGCGGGAAAGATTTTTCCCAGAATCATAACTGCCAGAATAATAACCGCGACAGCGATAAAAATCCCCAGCATGCCATACCCCATCATGGGCAAGCTGTCCAGCAAGGCCTGTAGATTGAACATGGTAAAATCCTCCTTTTACAGCGCGTTGGAAACAAGGGTGATGATCAGCCCCCCGGCGATGACCGAGGCGATTTGACCGGAAACATTGGCTGCTGCCGCATGCATCAGCAAAAAATTGCTGGGGTCTTCTGCCAATCCCATTTTGTGCACGACACGGGAGGACATGGGAAACGCGGAAATACCTGCCGCGCCGATCATGGGGTTGATTTTCTTTTTGGAGAACAGATTGAGGAATTTCGCGAACAGCACGCCGCCTGCTGTGTCAAAAATAAAGGCGACCAGGCCAAGCCCCATAATCATAAGGGTCTGCGGATTCAAAAAAGCCTGCCACTGCATTTTGGTGGAGACCGTGAGTCCCAACAGCAGCGTAATCAAATTGGCCAGTTCTTTTTGGGCAGATTGGGACAGGCTGTCCAGAACGCCGCATTCCCGAATCAGGTTGCCGAACATCAAAAAGCCAACCAGCGCAACCGAGCGGGGCGCCAGGATGCCGGCGATCGCGGTAATCAGGATGGGAAACAGAATGCGTACCGGCTTGGATACTGCCGACGCGGCATAATCCATCTTGATCTGCCGTTCTTTTTTGGTGGTAATCAGCTTGATGACCGCCGGCTGCACGATGGGAACCAGCGCCATGTAGGAATAGGCGGCAACGATAATCGCGCCGATATAATTGGAGTGAAAATATTGGGAAACAAAGATGGAAGTGGGGCCGTCTGCCGCACCGATAATGGCGATGGAAGCCGCATCTTCCAGAGAAAAGCCCAAAAAGCGCGCCAGGCTCAGGGTGAAAAAGATGCCGAATTGGGCCGCCGCGCCAAAGAGCATCATCTTAGGATTGGCCAGCAAAGGCCCAAAATCGATCATGGCGCCGATGCCGATGAACAGCAAAAGCGGGAACAGCTCGTTGGCGATGCCCGCGTGAAACAATACGTCAATCGGCCCATGCTCCACGCCGGTGGGATAGGCCTGATCCACTGCGCCGGACCAGGGCAGGTTTACCAGGATCGCGCCGAAGCCCATGGGTAAAAGAAGCGTCGGCTCCATTTCCTTCTTGATTGCCAGCCAGATCAAAAGACCGCCGATAGCCCACATCACGACCATTTGCCATTGGATCTGGGTCACATTGCTGAACAGATCTGCCATTTGTGAAAACTCCTTTCCTGCCGGTTACGGCAATAGAAACTTTTTGGACGGAAAACTGATACGCCAGAATGAAAAACAGGTGTTTGGGGCAACAAAAAAAGACTTTTATTATGGCTTTTGCACCATAATAAAAGTCTTGCAACTTAGAGCATCTGCGGAATTTCGATTCGGACTGACGCAGAATACTACAGCGAAACCGCTGCTTGCTACTCCCTTTTACACATTGCATTATAAAAGGACACAAAAAATTTGTCAAGCTAAGACAGACGCGGCTCAAGCCTTTTTCGCGTATTTTTCCAAAAGGGCGGCCAGCTGGTCCACGTCGACGCTGTTGTCTTTTTGATATTTAACCCGGCCAAGCAGCTGCTGCAGTTCCTTTCGCTTCAGTACCGGGGCCGAAGCTTTGACATATACCTCTGTTTTTTTGCGGGCGCCCGCGAAAACCACCAGATGTTCCATCTGAATGTTGTAAACCTGGTTTTTGGAAAAAATCTGACGCACCGTATCGATCCCCTTTTCTCCCGCTATCAGGGGGTTGGGGAAATATTCTTTTTTGCTGCCGTCTACCCGGCTCCATTTTTCATCCTGCTCCTGTCCGTAATAGGCAACGGATTCGCTCAGGCAGGTAATAAAGGAAATGCCGTAAAATCCAATCAGCACCTGATCGAAATGGGCCTTTTTCCCCTCGTATTCCAGATCCAAATCGGCCAACACCTTAAATTGCCGGATGCCGGCATAGCGCTTCAGCAGCGCGGTTACTTTCCGGCGGCAGACCTTAGGGTTGGTGCTGCGGCGAATCAACCACAAAATCAGCAAAAGCACCAGCGCCGTTGCGGTGAGCCCCACCGCCAGCGTGGCTTCATTTGAAAGGTTCCAGTTCGGCAAAAAGCATCATCCTTCATCAAAAATCATTTCATTAGCCACAAAACGCAGCCTATTTTATCAGTATATCATGTTAAGGGGGAAATCTCAACAGGTCAATACCCCAAAGACCCCTCCAACGACTCGTCTTTTTCCACCCATTCATCCTTGACCGAAATCACCCGGAAGTGTTCTTTGTCATCCCGGACAATCACGGTATCGATCCCGGCGTTGATGATCATGCGCTTGCACATGGCGCAGGAATTGGCGCTTGCAACATATTCTCCGGTAGCGCATTCCCGGCCGACCAGATACATGGTGGCGCCGATCATGTCCGCGCGGGAAGCGTGGATGATCGCGTTTGCTTCCGCATGAACGGAACGGCACAATTCATACCGCTGCCCCCGCGGAATCTGCAGTTTCTCCCGCGTGCAATATCCCAGATCGGTGCAGTTGGCCCGGCCGCGGGGCGCCCCCACATAGCCGGTGGAGATGATCTGGTCGTTTTTTACGATAATCGCCCCATACAGGCGGCGCAGGCAGGTTCCCCGGCTCAGCACCGTCTCCGCGATATCCAAATAATAGTTGATTTTATCTCTTCGTGTCATTTTCGGCTCGCCTCCTTGTCGCCAGCGGTTATCCTTATCATAAAAGATTTTTCCCCTTTTTGCAATGGACATTTTGTAAACGGCTGGCGGATGTGGTAAAATGAAAAAGGAGAAGCGCCGGGTCTGTGCCGGAAGCGGCGCTCAGCAAGGGAGGCGTTTTATGTCCCAGTTGTCGAATATCAAAACGGTACGGGAAATTCTTTCCCGGCACGGGTTTACTTTTTCCAAAAAACTCGGCCAGAATTTTATCATCAATCCTTCCGTATGCCCCCGCATTGCAGAACTGGGCGGCGCTGGTCCGGATGTGGGCGTGCTGGAGATCGGGCCGGGCTTGGGGGTGCTTACCTGGGAGCTGGCTTCCCGGGCAAAAAAAGTGGTGGCTGTGGAACTGGATGAGCGCCTGCTGCCGGTGCTGGCGGAAACGCTGGCGGAATTTCATAACGTCACCGTGATACAGGGCGATGTACTGAAGCTGGATCTGAAAGAACTGATCAAACGGGAATTTGACGGTATGGAAGTGGTAGTCTGCGCCAATCTTCCCTATTATATTACGTCGCCTATCGTGATGAGCCTGTTGGAAGCGCGCTTGCCGGTACGGGCGATCACCGTTATGGTGCAAAAAGAAGCGGCTGCGCGCATCTGTGCCGAGCCGGGAAGCCGGAACGCGGGAGCGCTCAGCGCCGCGGTCAGCTATTACGCCAAACCCCAGGTGCTGTTTTCGGTATCCCGCGGCAGCTTTATGCCCGCGCCGGAGGTTGACTCCGCCGTGATCCGGCTGGATGTACGACCGGAACCTGCTGTAGTGCCACGGGACGAAAAGCTTTTTTTCCAAATCATCCGGGCAGGGTTTTCTCAGAGAAGAAAAACGCTGCTCAATTCCCTGTCATCCGGGCTGCCTTTGACCAAAGAACAGACGGCCTGTGCGCTGGAACGGGCGCAGATCCGTCCTACTGCGCGGGCGGAGGAACTGACGTTGGAGGATTTCTGCCGGTTGACAGAACAGATTTTCGAAGAAATTTTTGACAAAAAAGTTTAAAATCCCCAGCCGGTTTAGGCATAATTTGTTCATATTTATATGGTATGCTGAAAGTACAGAGAGAATATCCGGCAAAGGCGTTCCAACCGCCGGCCGGAGGGCAGCCGCCAGGCTGCTTTGGGAGATTGAACCGGGAAGCAGTGTCCCCGGCGTTTCGAAACGGAGGGATCCTATGAACCGTCTGACGTTGTCAGAGCAGACGCAGCACCCCACCAGGCGGCATACCGTCGTGTGCGTTACCAACCAATTCCACTGTGAGAGGCTGATCCGTGCTGGGCGGCTGATTGCCGAACTTTCCAAAACATCGCTGCTGGTGATCAACGTTTCCAGCCCTGATTTAAGCGAGAACGATGCCAAGGCGCTGGAATATCTGTTCCAGGTGTCCAAAGAAAACGGCGCCGAAATGACCGTGCTGTATTCTGACGAACCGATGCGCCAGCTGACAAAATTTATCAAAGAAAGCAAAGCGGTCAATGTGGTGACTGGTATGGCCGCCCAGCAGAATTCCCCCCTGCCGGACCTGTGGCGAAAATTTACCAGTGCGCACTTTTTCACGGTGATGGAGGATGGCTCTTTCTCGGAACGGGAGAGCGACCAGTCTTTCCATATTGCATAAAATGTCCGGCGGCAGGTGTGAGAGGCTTGCCGCCTTTTCTGTATCCGGTTGATTACGGTTTGAAAAAAGGAGATGGCCGAATATGTATGATGAAAAAAGGACCTTTTCTTTCCCCAGCGCCGATCGCGTTCATACCATCCAGGCAGTAGGCTGGTATCCCACGGAGCAGCCCTGCCGGGCAATCATCCAGGTGTCCCACGGCATGACTGAGTATTTCGGACGCTATGAAGCGTTTGCACATGCCATGACGCAGCATGGATTCGCTGTTTTCGGGCATGATCATCTGGGGCATAAGACCAGTGTAAACAGCGACAGCGAACTGGGGTATTTTGCGGAAAAAGACGGATGGAAACTGGTGATCGAGGATCTGCATACCCACACGCTGGAATTGAAAAAACAGTATCCCGGCACGCCGGTTTTCCTGCTGGGGCATTCCATGGGGTCGTTTATCGCCCGCTGTTATTTGGCCCGGTACAGCGATTTGCTGGACGGAGGGATCATCGTGGGGACAGGCGGACCGAACCCCGGCGCCAAGATCGGAAAGGCGCTGGCGGATGGCCTGTGCCGGATGGGAAAAGGAAAAGAACCCAGCCGTTTTCTGCAAAAGCTGGCGTTTGGCGGATACAACAGAGGACTCGAAGGCAGGACCCCATATGACTGGCTGACCCGCAGCACGCAGATTGTAGATCAGTATGCCGCGGACCCATATTGTACGTTTTTGTTTACAGCGGCGGGCTTTCGCGACCTGTTTACGCTGTACGGCCTGGCCAATGAATTGCAGACGTTCCGCGCGGTTCCAAAAGCGTTTCCGCTGCTGCTGATTTCCGGTGAGGGGGACCCGGTGGGCAATTACGGAGAGGGGCCACGCAAGGTGGAGGAATTGTTCAAGCAAACCGGGCATATTGATGTAACACTTCGTTTGTATCCCGGCGGAAGGCATGAGATTTTAAATGAAACCAACCACAAAGAAGTGTTCGACGGAATCGCTTCCTGGGTGCAGCGGCGGATTTAGCGGCGGACAAATAGGCCGCTGCAAAAAAAGAATCGAAAAAGCCACAGCCTAAAAAGACTGTGGCTTTTTTGCCGCCCAGGGTTATCTGACGGTATCAGCATCCTCTCTTTTTTGAACCGGCACCCATATTTCGCTTTCATAGTCCGGAGAATCCATGTCTCCGTCCGGATAGACCTCCATGTCAAAACTGCCGTCCGGTTCATACTCCGACGCCGGGAAAAATTCGGCGTAGATTTTGCTCCACAATTGCTGGATCGCCTGCGGCATCGCACCCTTGCAGCGAAATCGCACCCAGGTCCGGGCGGGAATTTCATCGATTTGCATCGTTTCGGGCACGGCGCTTTTCCCGTCGTACCATGTACCGATGACATAGGCGAACGCTTTTTCCTCCGCAAGCGTTTCCCGGCAGATGCCCAAAAGCGTACCGTTGCCTGCGCTGTGCAGATATTGCAATGTGCCGTCGGCCTGGGCCTGATCCCAAAATGCCGGGATGGCGTTTTGCTGTTCCTGCTCTGCGGTGGAAATCCTTTTCCTTTTCCCCACGATTTTGAACGCGGGGCGCTTTTCCAGTTTATAATCCATCATGCTGCCACCCTCCAATCGTAGTTTTACCGTCAGGCGCGAAAAACTTTTGAGCTTCGCGCCGCTTTTTTTCGCTTGCGACGGCGTGATCCCGTGAAAGCGGACGAAAGCGCGGGTGAAACTTTCCGGACTGTCGTACCCGTATTTCAGCGCGATGTCGATGACCTTTGCACCTTTGGCGGCAAGATCACAGCTGGCCAGAGTGAGCCGCCTTGCCCGAATATATTCGCCAACGGTATATCCGCACAAAAGGCTGAATACCCGCTGGAACTGGAAAACAGAGGAATAAGCCTGCCGGGCAATATCCTGATAGTCCAGCTTTTCGGTGAGGTGCGCTTCCATATAATCGATTCCCCGCTGAATACCGCATATCCAATCCATATGTTTTGCTCCTTTCGGTACTTCTAGGATACCGGAAAAAAACGGATGATTCCTGCTTTTTTCTGCTCTTTTCGGAAAGAAAAGAGCAGCCGCGCCGGCAAATTTGCGGCAGAAGAATGCGGTCAAGGGGAGGACAGATTCCTGCGGAAAGCCAAATGTTTTGTACAGGCATGTGACGTTTTGACCGCGGCGTTTCCTCTTAGCTTTCCAGTTCCTGGATAAGAGAGCGCAGCTCCATACGGATCTTTTCGCGGTTAATGCCGCCGTATCCAATCGAATCCGCTTTGCGGAGGAGGGATTCCTGGAAAGCGATGGTCATAGCGGGCCGGCGGATTTCCAATATGATGAAAGGCTCAGCGGTACGAACGATTAACGCGATTTCCCCCTCCCCGGTAAACAGATTGTAGTCCGGGCATTCTTTCTCATGCAGCGGCAAGAAAGAATAATTTTCATATTGATCCATCAGCCGCAGGATATTTTTCAGATGGAGAGAGTAGGTTTCGGGCGTATAGCACGGCTGGCCGGCATGGATTTGGGTGGGCGATGCGATGGGGACCTTCCCGGAGCGGACCGCTTCGGCCGAAGCCAGGCGGCACATGTCGATATACGGGTGCTGGAGAAGATGTTTTTCGAAATGGGGCAGCTCTTCCAGGCAGAGCTGGAAAATCGGCGTCACACCGGACGGATCTTCTTTTTGTATGAACCGTTCCGGGAGCTCGCGGGGCATGCTGTTGACGGACAGGGTGTTGACCGATTGGATAATATCTCCCGGAGTGGAAAAGTATTCGGAAAAGCAGGGAGCAAAGCCTGCAGGGCTTTTATGAGCGGTCAGGGAAGGGCGGCAAAGGGAAAGATGTTCCTGAAATTGTTTTTCAAAGGCGGTTACCAGCTGTAAATCGGTGGAGAACATGGTGATATCGCTGGTGCTTCCTACCCCCACGGCCGCCGCGTATTGGACGCATCGTCCCGGAACAACGATAATGGAATGGCGGTACAGGTTCCCGCGAAGGCGGGGATAGTAATATACTTTCATTCGTCCGGTGGCGTACATAGGAAGCCAAAACTGCAAAGACTCGGCATAGCGGTTGATAAAATTAAGCGGAGGCATGATCTGATAGAAAGTAAATCCGCGGTCCATTACCTCCGTAAGAGCGGCGCGGATCTTTTTGGTTAAAGAATAGTCGGACAGAAGCCACTCCAGGTTATCGTCTATAACGGTCAGAACATCTCCCGGAACCGGCATGCTTTGCATCTCCTGCATCACTTGATACATGGCTTCCCGCCGTCCCTCCTCCCCGTAAAAAAACCGGGTTTGATTCTTCGGAGCCGGGACAGGAGCGGGCATGGACAATGGAATATCCGGGATTTCTGCCGGCAGGGATTGAATGCCCGACAAAAGGGTACCAACAAAATTGCTATCCCCCTGCAGCCATTTTCCCAGACATTCCGCAAGCAATTCTGTGGGCATGCTGGAGCTGATTGCCGATTGGCCCAGCATTTCCGACAAAGCTTGCCGCTGAAATGCCGCGGGACAGCGCTTGGCAAAGAAAGAAGCCATTTTTTTTGTTTGAGCAGGGTCTTTGAAGAGTTTGCGCTTTCCGGTGCGCATCAGGCTGATCAGCGAGGGGTCGACCGATAATTCTGCAGCAAGTTCTTTATTGGTGGTTCTTGTAAGATGAATCAAAAAAGATAATTTTTCAGCAAATAGCATGGTAAAACGACCCGCCTTTCATTTCCGGAAGATAGAAAACAGGGAGTTCCTGTGTGTTGAAAGCAGAAGTATCAAAAGTAAATTTAAATGACGAATATTTTATTATGTATTGATTTTTATGACTATTTTTAGTATTATTATAACATATATTGGGGAAAAATGCGATATTATTTTGTCATTTTGATTTACTTTTGTAATGATAAATGACAAAACTCCACGACATCCCTTTTTGAGCCGGAGCAGTCGACAAGAAAGCCGGATTGTGAAAACGGCATATGGTTTGCGCGAAAGGGAAAAGCGCTGCCCTCCAGTTATCCGGCAGGGCGTTTTCGGCGTGTTTTACCGGCCCGGGTGTGAGAAGTGGGAATCCGCCGGGTCATTTCCCCTTGCGCCGGCGGCGGACCAAAGGCGCGGATCAGTACCACAGCATCGCACACAAGGGCAGCGGCTTTTGCGGCAAGCACTGTCTGTCGTCATGCGAAACAAACAAGGAGGAAAAGGTATGACCATTGAGGAGTGTTATCAAAAGTTGGGCGGTAATTACGCTGAGGTGAACACACGCCTTCCCGGTCTTTGTTTGATTGAAAAATTCATTGGTAAATTTTTAGAAGATAAAAGCTTTGAAACGCTTTGCCGGGAGATGGAAGCCGGAAATCGCGAAGAAGCTTTCCGTGCGGCGCACACCTTAAAAGGGGTATGTGCGAATTTGAGCTTTACCCGCCTTTTGGAATCGGTTTCTCTTTTAACAGAAGAGCTGCGTCTGGGAGCGGCAGCCATCTCGGACAAGGCGTTCCAACTGCAAAAGACCGTACAGCGTGATTACCAGGCAACGGTTCTCGCTGTCCGGACCTATCTGGACAAAGAGTGATGTAGGTTTGGCTGCCAGAAGATTTTGTGCAGCGGAAAAAGGCGGCAGACGTAAGAGCAAAAAGACAGATAAAAGAGGGGTAGACAGATGAAGCCGAAAAAACAGATACTGGTCGTAGAAGATAATTGGATCAATCGTGAAATGTTAACAGAGATCCTGTCGGACCAGTACCGTGTCTTGGAAGCGGAAAACGGGCTGGAAGGTCTGGATATTTTGCACCGAAATAAGGACGATATCGCCTTGATCCTGCTGGATGTGCAGATGCCGGTGATGGACGGGTTTGCTTTTTTGGACAAAATCAAATCGGACGACGAACTCTCGCTGATCCCGGTTATTGTTATGACACAAAGCGACAGCGAGGCGGATGAGGTAGCCGCTTTGTCACATGGCGCTACGGATTTCGTGTCGAAGCCCTATCGCCCGCAGGTGATCCTGCACCGGATGGCCAGCATTATCAACCTCCGGGAGACAGCCGCGATTGTCAATCAGTTTCAGTACGACCGGCTTACCGGCCTTTACAGCAAGGAGTTCTTCTATCAGAAAGTAAAGGAGATCCTTCGGGAAAACCCGGAACAAGAGTATGCCATCGTGAGTTCCAATATTGAAAATTTCAAGCTGTTTAACGATGCGTTCGGTGCGGCGGAAGGGGACCGGGTTCTTAAAAATATCGCGGATGTCCTTCAGAAGCAGGTTGGCGGGGACGGAATCTGCGGCCGATTCGGCGCGGACCGTTTTCTGTGCCTGCAGGAAAAGCGGCGGGAGCGTGCCGACCGGATGGCCTTTGCCTGTGAAAAACAAAACGGCAATGCCGCTTATGCCCAAAACCTGATTATGAAATGGGGCATCTATGAGATCACCGACCGTTCTGTCCCGGTGGAGCAGATGTGCGACCGGGCGCTGTTGGCGGTGGACAGTATAAAAGGGCAGTATAACCGGTATTTCGCGGTATACGACGATGCTTTGCGCGGTAAGCTTTTGCGGGAACAGGCAATCACGAAAGCCATGGAAACGGCGCTGGACGAAGGGCAGTTCGTCGTTTACCTGCAGCCAAAGTACAATCTGCACGATGACCGTTTGGCGGGCGCGGAAGCGCTGGTGCGCTGGAACCATCCGACTTGGGGATTCCTTTCCCCGGGGGAGTTTATTCCCCTGTTTGAGAAAAACGGATTTATCACCCGGCTGGATCAGTATGTCTGGGAGCAGGCTTGCGCCCTGATGAAAACCTGGAACGAAAAGGGATATCCGGCGCTGCCGGTATCGGTTAACGTATCCCGGTCAGACATTTATCAGTCCGATTTGGCGCAGACCCTTTTAAAAATCGTCGACAAATACGGCTTGGAGCCAAAGCAGCTTCATCTGGAATTGACCGAAAGCGCGTATACGGAGAATCCCAGCCAGATTATCGGAACGGTTGACCAGCTGCGAAAGATGGGCTTTATCATTGAAATGGACGATTTCGGAAGCGGGTATTCTTCTTTAAATATGCTCAATCAGATGAAGCTGGATGTTTTAAAGTTGGATATGAAATTCATTCAAAGCGAAACTGCGAAGCCGATGGAGCAGGGAATCCTGCGCTTTATCGTTGGGCTTGGCCACTGGCTGAATCTGAGTGTAGTCGCGGAAGGCGTGGAAACCAGAGAACAGCTGGAACGCCTGCGCGAGATCGGCTGCGATTATGCGCAGGGATATTTCTTCTCCAAACCCATGCCCGGCGGAGAATTTGAGGAGCTGATGAAAGCGCCTGTTTCGGAGCAGCCGGTTTCTTTCCCGGAACAATGGCAGGATCAAGACGGTATGCGCAAAATACTGATCGCGGATGAGAATGAAGAATATCGCAAAAGGGTTTGCGAGCTTTTCAAAAACGAGTATCAGATGATAGAGGCCTCCGATGCGGAGCAGGCGATTGACTGCATCAAAAAAGACAGGCAAGACCCGATTTCAGCGGTCATTGTGAGCGCGGCCCTTCCGGACCAGGGCGCATTGTCGCTGTTGTCCTTTATGCGCAGAGACCCCATGCTCTGGCATATCCCCTCGCTTGCAACGTTGCCGCAGGCAGAAGGCGCGGAGGAGGTATGGATGCAGCTGGATACGGATGATTTCCTCTGCAAGCGGCATCCGCTGGTTGATTTAAAAAGGAGGGTGCGCCATCTGTTAAGCCTGGCGTCATCTCAGGAACGAGAGAGAACGCTGAAAAATGAAGCGTGCCAGGATTATCTGACCGGGCTGCTGAACCGGCGGGGATTTTACACCGCTATCGATACATTGCGCCAGGAAGATCTGCCATTGGCGATGTACCTGTTTGATCTGGATAATTTGAAAAAGGTCAACGACCAGTATGGACATGAAAAAGGCGATGAAATGATTCGGGCTTTCAGCGGGCTGCTGCGCCAGCAAACCCGGGACGGGGACATCCTGTGCCGTTACGGTGGAGACGAATTTGTCGTGATTCTCCGCCACATCAGCTCTGAAAATGCCATCCTGCGAAAGGGCGCCGAAATTTGCGAGGGAGTAAATCGCTTCTTTCAAGCAGAGGGGATTCGTGCCGGCTGCTCCGGCGGGATTGCCCTGTGCAGAGAGGACGACAAACCTTCGGCACAATTGATCGAACAGGCGGATAAGGCTTTGTACAAGGCCAAACAGGCAGGTAAAGGAAGATGCTGCCTGTGGGAAGAGTAGAAAAAGCCGCAGCAGCTGGAGCAGCTATTCGAATAACGGACAAAGCAAAGCCACCACTCAGTCAAAGCTGGGTGGTGGCTATTTTTGCTATTGGTATGGCGGTGGGGAGCGATCCCCACTTTACAATCGCCCACGTGTGAATGCGGGTTACACCATCTTTCCAGGCAACAGATACAAGTTCACACACAATGACTGTTGATAGGCTGGCGCGCCCGGCGCGATTCGAACGCGCGGCCTTTCGCTTAGGAGTTTGGAAAATTCAATATCCCAGGGTGCATCACAATGTCATGTAGT
>JBJEQT010000018.1:0-21292 GCA_051881895.1 Oscillospiraceae bacterium | reverse complement strand
CACTGATGACGCTGTTTGTCGTACCGGCCATGTATGACATCATGAACAAAAAAGAAATCAAAACGGTATCGGAAGCGGAATTACAGCTGATTGAAGAATAGCCTGACCCCCTTTGAGAAAAAACAGCCGGCGGGATTTCATTCTGCAGGCTGTTTTTCGTAAAATTATGCATCTTTTCTGTCTTCGTGCCCAAAATATACGAGAAAAACAGTCACGGTTCTATGCGCTTTCCCGGTTTGCTGCCGAAACGCTGTCAGCTCCTTGACAAAGGAGATACTATATCATAGTATATAGCTAGGAAATTTTGAGGCAACACGCGAAACACCTTTTGACGGTCTTCGTCAAAAAAACAACCGCTTGAAAGAAAAGGAAAAAAGGAGACAAACCACATGCTTGCACTGGAGCATCTCTCTTGGAATCTGCCGGACGGCGAGCCGATTTTAAAAGATATTACGCTGACCGTTCCCGACGGGAAAGTGGCCGTTGTTACCGGCCCCAACGGCGGCGGAAAAACCTCGCTTGCCAAGCTGATCGCCGGTCTGGAAAAGCCGGTTTCCGGACGCATTTTACTGGATGGAGAAGATATTACCGGACTGGATATCACACAGTGTGCCAAAAAGGGCGTTGCCTACGCGTTTCAGCAGCCGGTTCGATTTAAGGGCCTCTCGGTGCGCGATCTTTTGGAGCTGGCGGCAGGCGGCAGCCTTTCGGAGCAGGAACTGTGTGCGATTTTGGGCCAGGTCGGCCTTTGCGCCCAGGATTACACCAGCCGCCAGGTGGATGCCAGTCTCTCCGGCGGCGAGAGCAAGCGCATTGAAATCGCCACCGTTCTGGCCCGGAAAGACGCCGGACTTTTGATTTTCGACGAGCCGGAAGCAGGGATCGACCTCTGGAGTTTTTCCGGTCTGATCGATGTTTTCCAGCGCATCAAAACCAGAAAACACAGTTCCGCTTTGATCATCTCCCACCAGGAGCGCATTTTGCAAATCGCCGATGAAATCATTGTCATAGCCGACGGGGAAGTTCGGTCTGCCGGCCCGCGGAAAACGATTCTCCCTACGCTGCTGGGAGAGGAAAAAACGAGGCGCTGCCCGTTGGAAGGAGGTCCGGTGCATGAATAAAATTACACAAACCCTGCTGGGTCTTGTTTCTGACTGGAAAGGCGTATTCGACGGCGCTTACAACATTCGGGAAGACGGCGCCTGTGCCGGGCGGCAATCGTCCGAGCATATCCAGATTGAAAACAAAGAGGGCGCGCCGGGCCTTGTCATCCGCATTTTGCCCGGGACGAAAAAGGAGACTGTCTATATTCCCGCCTGCGTGACCCACAGCGATGTCAACGATCTGGTTTACAATGATTTCTATGTGGGCGAAGGAGCCGATGTCACCATCGTAGCCGGCTGCGGCATCCATTCCGACGGCGAAGAGGAAGCCCGCCACAACGGCATCCACCGCTTTTTTGTGGAAAAAGGCGCTCATGTGCTATATCAGGAAAAACACGTCGGCACCGGTACCGGAACGGGGATCCGCCGCATCGACCCGGTCAGCGACATCTATCTTGCGGAGGATGCGGTACTGGAAATGGACACCGTACAGATTGGCGGCGTGGACCGCACCGACCGCAAAACCACCGCGCAGCTGGCGGACCGGGCGCGGCTGATCATCCACGAGAGTATCCTCACCGAAGGGGAGCAAACCGCCAAAACCGATTTTTCCGTCTCGATCGACGGAGCTGACGCATCGGTAGACCTGATATCCCGATCGGTTGCCAAAGGGAATTCCCAGCAGGAGTACCACTCCCGCATTCTGGGCAATAACCGCTGCACCGGCCATTCCGAATGTGATGCGATCCTGGTCGGTTCCGGCAAGGTCAACGCAGCGCCGGAACTGTTCGCCGGACACATCGACGCTTCCTTGATCCATGAGGCGGCTATCGGTAAAATCGCCGGGGAGCAGATCATCAAGCTCCGTACGCTTGGGCTGACCGAGGAGGAAGCCGAAGAGCGGATCATCCAGGGATTTTTGCAAGGCTGATCGATATTCTGGATAAAATCGTTAAAAACCCCCGGGAAACGCAATGAACGCGTTTCCCGGGGGTTTCTCATATAAAAATACCGGCATCTTTAAAACGAAAGCTGCTCTTCTTCCGGCGGTGTCATCGCAACCAAACGCAGCGTTTTAGGGTCTAAAAACCAAATCTCCCGTTTCTTTGTCTGCGCATACTTTACGGTGGCAGCAGTCCCGCCGCTTTTACTTCCATCGTATACGGCAAGCAGAAGCCCCGCATGGTCCACCATCCAGCGGTTTCGTTCCATCATACAATAAGGCGTGTAGTGGTCGTGCAGGCAAATTCTCTCATCGGAACACGCCAGGATATCATCATATTCTTTCCGGATCTCCACCGGCCAATTCCGTGCCTGGTCCGCACAAGGCTGCACTGCAATCAGCCGGATCGCCGGATTTTTCTCTTTTTGCCGCAATACTTCCCGCGCTGCCCACAGGTCCACTCCCTGCGCCATCCCGCTGATAAACGTAGTCACGCCCCGCTCAGCCAAGGCGGCAATCGTTTTTCTAATGGCATTTTTTAAGCGGACACAATCCGGATGCTCTTCTTGATAGCCAAAGGAAAAATGCCCGGGGCGATGTCCGGTAAACGCACAAATTCCCTGTTCCAACCTGCTTCCCCCTTTTTCTGTCTTCTTTAGCATACACCATAAAAAAGCCTAAGGCAACGCTTTCTTTTCTGGGTTTTGTGTGATGCTGTATCCGGAAAAGCAATTGGAAAAATCCGGAGGAGATCTCTCCGGCTCCTATCGATTCGGACCAAAATTTTGAAAAGGCAGTCCAAATCAAAAAGGCCGCATGGACAAACATCCATACGGCCTTTTCCTTTCCATACCGAACAACGCGCCGCGATTATTGCAGCAACAGATACAACAATGTGGCAACCACGCCGACGCCATATAAAAGCAGCTCATAAGCCAGCGTTTCTCCTACGATACCACGACGTACCGGCTTATCGGAATAAGCGCCAAACTGCTCGTTGGTTTTGGGTTCCACCGTTTGAGGCGCTTTTTTGTAGAACAGGCGATTGACCAGTGCGATAATCCAATCCGCCAGCGAAGCAACGGTGCGGGAGCAGAAAGCGCCTACAAAGGCCAGTCCCTGCAGCAGGGGCCGGTATACAAGCTTCTCCAGATCCGCCCAGCTGGGCCAACGATCCACATAGACCCGAACGCCCTGCGCGTCTTTTTTCATCAGCAATAGCCGCACCACGCCAAAATACAGAACCGCGCCTATGATAAGGGAAATCAAGGCGCCCTGCAGATTGGCCCAGGAGAAATACCGTACCGCATGCTCCAATTCTTCTCCACCCAGGAAAGAAAGGGATATCTCCGCGATTTTATCCATGGTGTCATGGGCAAGCAAACCAAACAGCAGCAGCGTCAAGCCGCATACCGTCAGGACCACCGAGGTCGGTTTATCCATATAAACGGCTTTTTCCGGTTTTCCTGCTTCGGGCTTTTTCTCAACAAACACAGCGACAAACAGTTTGGTCATATAAGCAAGCGTCATGCCGCCGGCAATCAAAAACAGCCATTCCACCGTCCGCATGAAACCGGCTCCACCCTGCTCCGCCAACACTTCGATGTATTCTACAATGCTTTCATGCAGCAGCGTTTTACTGATGTAGCCGCTCCACAGCGGAATACCGCCAACGCCTACCGCCGCCATCAAAAAGCAAAACATCAAAAGCGGTTTTCCTCTGCCCCAACCGCGGATTTCGTTGAGCTCCAGAGAATTCGTCTGGGTAAAAATAACTCCGGCAATGATGAACAAAATCAGTTTGATCAGCGAGTGGTTGATCATATGCAGTACCGTGCCGTACACAGCCAGCTGGTTTTGCGCCCCCAGCAGGCCCTGCATGCCCACACCAACCAGAATAAAACCGATCTGGGACATGGACGAACAGGCCAGCGTCCGTTTGAGGTTGACGGAAAAAAGGCCCAGAATCGCGCCCAGCAGCATGGTGACAACGCCTAAAATCAGAATCAGCATTCCCCAATCCGCATCCCGGTAAAACACGTCGCAGGATACGATCAAAACGCCGAAAATTCCCGCTTTACTCAATACGGCAGACAAAATCGCCGTAGCCGGCGCGGGAGCCGCCGTGTAAGAACGGGGCATCCAGAAATGCAGCGGGAACATGCCTGCTTTGGCCGCAAATCCAAACAGAATGCAGCCGCCCGCCGCATACAAAAGCCGACGGTCTTCCACTGATGCACAGGCGCTGCGCAGGGCGTCAAAATCGAGAGTGCCCGCCAGATGGTACAAAAGGAATACGCCCATCAGCGTAACCAGACCGCCCAGCACACCGATGGTCAGGTAGCTGCGGGAGGCCTTGATCGCCTCCGGCGTTTCTTCCTGCACCACCCAGACATAAGAGGCAAAGGACATCATTTCAAAAAAGATAAAGGTCGTATATAGATCCCCGGACAGGAAAATCCCCATCGTGGCGCCCAATGCCAGCAACAAAAACAGGTAATACCGGTTGCGGTTGTGTGCGTGGGCAAAATAAGATCTCGACGGCAAAGTCGTCATCATCCAGACCACCGATGTCAACAGGGCCATGACCATCCGGAAGCCATCCGCTTCAAAGCGAAGCCCTAATCCGCAGATTCCGCCCAGCCGGACAGACGAACCCGGGAAGTACAAAAGCAGCAGCGTTCCCAGCAATTCAATTACCGTGACTCCCAGCACCAGCCAGTCCCGCGCGGACTTGCTTTTTCGCCCTGTCAGGTACCCGGCGACTGCGCCGGCCATTGGAAACAAAACCAGAAAAATCAATAAAAAACCGCCCATTTTCTCACTCCCAACTTCAATGGTTCCGGTCGTTACAGCAAACCGGCCGCAATCTGTTCAAATACCGTGATCAAAGGAGAAGCGCATAATCCCAACAAGACGGACGCGACGCTCAGCACGATCAACGGCACTGTCATCAGCCGGTTGGGGTCCTCTACCTCTTTGACCGAATCCGGCGAAAAACCTTTGGCCGGGAAATAAGCCCGCAGGATCACCGCCATCAGATACAGCGCGGTCAGAAGAGCCGAAACAATCAAAGCGGCTGCGCCGGCGTAAGCCAAAGGTGTTCCCGCTTCCACCGCGGCGGTGGCGATATTCCACTTACTGATAAAGCCTGCCAGAGGCGGAATCCCCATCAAGCCCAGCGAAGCGATGGTAAACGCCGCCATTGTCACCGGCATGGCACGGCCAAAACCGTCCAGCTGGTAAACGTATTCTCGGTGGGTTTTATAAATGATCGCACCGGCACAGAAGAACAGCGTGATCTTGATCACCGCATGGAACACCATATGGGACAGGCCGCCAACCAAGCCTGCCGGCGTCATCAGCGTGACAGAAAACAGAATGTAGGACAGATTGCTGACGGTAGAATAGGCCAGACGCCGTTTTAAATGCGGTGTGCGCAGCGCCATGGCCGAACCGTATACAATGGTCACAATGGTCATCGCCATCACTGCCATCTGTGCCCAACTGCCCCGCAGAAAATCGCAGCCAAATCCATAGTAGGTCAGCCGGATGACAGCGAAGACGCCCGCTTTGACCACCGCTACCGCATGAAGCAGGGCGGAAACCGGCGTAGGGGCAACCGAGGCGTCCGGCAGCCAGCCGTGGAACGGGAAAATCGCCGCTTTCACGCCAAAGCCAAAAAATCCCAGCACAAATACGGTCTGCAGCAGCGTTTCATGCCCGTTCGCCCGAGACGGATCCAAGACCCCGCCGAAGGTAAAATCCAGCGTAGCGCCATAATTCAACAGGAAAATCATGGCGATAAAGGCAAATGCCGCGCCGGACAACGAATAAATCAAATATTTTTTTCCGGCGTACCTGGCTTTTCCGTCCATGGAATGCATGACCAGCGGCAAAGTCGCCAAGGTCAGCAATTCATAAAACAGATAAAGCGTTAAAAAGTTATCCGCGAAAGCCACGCCCACAATCACGCCAAAGGTCATGGTAAAAAAGCCGAAAAACTTGTTTTCCCTGCCCTCGTGCTTCATATACTCAAAGGAATAGAAGGTGGTCAGCGGCCACAAAAGCGATACCAGAATCCCAAACACCCGACCCGCTCCGTCGATCTGCAGCGCGATCTGCATGGTATCAGAAAAGCGGATCAGGGTCAAAACGCCGTCCGGCGTCCAGATCAGAACCGACAGCGCCAGCACGGCGTTGATGATCACGGCGCCGGCCACATAGATCTGCCGTTTTTTCCGGTCCTCAATGGGACGGGCCAGCATCACCGCGCCGGCCAAAATCGGAAAGAAAACCGGCAGACATAACATCCAAACAGGCACAAGCTTCCCCTCCCCACATTAAAATAGTACAGCGGAAATTCCGCCGATAAACTGTGTCAAACCGCCCGGGAAAACACCCAGCAGCACCGCCAGCACCGCTAGGATGACCAGCGGCACCGTCATATAGCGCGACGGTTCTTTTTTCTCCAGATTTGCATAATCAAAATCCCTGCCCGGGAAAAAGCCGCGGGTCACAATAGGAAGCAGATATCCGGCGGTCAAAAGGGCGCTGACCAGCAGAATTGCCGCCCCCGCGATGCCCAGCGCGCCGTATTCGGAAATGCCGCCCTGCGCCAGATACCATTTGCTCACAAATCCCGCTGTCGGCGGGATGCCGATGAGCGATAAAGCGCCAAAAGCGAAGCACCAAATGACAATTGGCATCTGTTTGCCGATACCGGAAAGTTCCCGCACATCGGTCTTGCCGGTTTTATAAATTACCGCGCCCGCCGCCAGGAACAGAAGGTTTTTGACCAGAGCGTGGAACACCACCTGCAAAAGCGCGCCGGTAAAGCCAACGCTGTTTAGCAAAAACAGGCCGAACAGCACATAGGAAACCTGGCTGACGGTGGAATACGCCAAACGCTTTTTAAATACTTTCTCTTTATAGGCCAGCATCGAACCGGCAAACACCGTTGCCAGCGCCAGACACAAAAGGGTCGTCTGCGCCCAGCTGCCCCGCAAAAAATCCGCGCCGAACAGATAGAAGGTCACCCGGATAATGGCCAAAACGCCCGCTTTGGTAATGATACCGGACAAAACAGCGGAAGCCGGCGCCGGCGCCACCGGATGGGCCGTAGGCAGCCAGGACTGCAGCGGCATCATGCCCGCTTTGCAGCCGAAGCCGATCATCATCATGAGCCAAACGGCCAGCAGCAGGTTTTCATTGCCCGCCGCAAGGCCCAAATCCAACGTGCCGCCCGCCGTAAACTCGGTAGTCGTGCAATATCGGTTCAGGAAGAAAAATCCAATCAACGCCAGTCCCGCGCCGAAAGTGGAGTAACCCAGATATTTAAAACCGGCCGCCACCGCCTCCCGGCTGCCGGTATGAATGACCAGCGGAACGGTGATGAGGGTCATCATTTCATAAAACATGTACAGGGTCAGCAGGTTTCCCGCCAATCCAAGGCCCATCAGGATCCCGAGGGTCATGGTGTAAAAGCCGAAAAAGCGCTCTTCCTTCCCCTCATGCTGCATATATTCGAAAGCGAAAAACGCTACCAGCGTCCAGATGCCCGATACCAAGCACAGGAAGAACCTGCTCATGGCATCCAGCCGCAGATAAATGGCAATGCTTCCGCCCAGCTCCCAAATGCGCAGAGAAAGGTCCGGTAAAAAGCTGACGCCTACCGCTGAAGCCAAGGTACAAAGCACAACAGCAGACACCGCGATCCGGCGGGTCTTAGCGTCGTGCAGACAAAATACTGCCAGTCCGCCGATGAGAGGCAGCAGAATGGGCAGTAACAGGACGATACTTTGAAACACGAATTTGTCACCTCTTTATCGGGATATTACAAAAGCGCAAGTCCATTTTGGATGAGCGTTACAACCGGCTGGTAGCAGATTCCCAGGAAAAATACCGCCGTAATAAATACCACGGTGGAAACCGCAAACGCCGGGCTGACGGGAACTTTTTCCCCTGTCTCACCCTGCTCCGGGCGCGACCACAATACGGTCACGGCGGGAATATAATACAATGCGTTCAGCACCGTAGACAGCGCCAGCGTTAACAGGGTCATCCACATTTTTACCGGCTGTGCCATCGTCGCGCTCGCAAAAAGCACCTTGGCAGCAAAGCCTGCAAACAGGGGGATACCGATCATGGACAACGCGCCGACGGTAAATCCAACGCCGGCCAGCTTATTTTCATAAGCAGCGCCCCGCAGCGCATACAGCTTCTTGTTATGATGGCGGCCGGCGCTCAGCGCGCTGGCACAGCTAAAGAGCATCGGTTTGGTGCAGGCATGCACCAGGATTTGAAAACAGGCCGCTACGATGCCGATATCGGTACCAAGGCCGATACCCATAAAGACATAACCCAGCTGCGCCACCGAAGAATAAGCCAGCATCCGCTTGATGTGGCCCTCCTTGATTGCTCCCACCGAGCCGATGATCATACCCGCCAATCCGAACAGGAAAACCATATTTGTGACACGCAGCTCACGGATCACTTCAATGGTGAATACCTTATAAAACAGTCGGATCATCAGGATAATATACCCTTTGACCACCAGGCCGGACAGCACAGAACTGGAAGCGGTCGTTGCGGAGCCATGTGCCGGAGGCAGCCACAGATGGAACGGAAACATGGCGCTTTTGATGCCAAGTCCCATAACGATCAGGCCGACAACTACGGTCAGCGGCATGGTATACTGCCCGCTGGCGACCAAGTCCAAAACCCGCAGCTGCAGGTTCGGGAAAAGCAGATGCCCGGTGATGCAGTACAAAAGGACAATGCCGATGAGGACCAGGCCGGAACCCAGAAGGCTCATGATCAAATACCGCATGGTGGCGACCATCGTGTCGGAGCTATCCTTTGCCATAACGATAGCGCAAGCCGCAATGGTGCTGATTTCGATAAATACATACGCAGTAAAAATGTCGTTGGTATAAGTCAGCGCCAGCAACGCCGCCAGGATCTCATCCATCATGATGAAATACAGTTTTTGTTTTTCCGGCAGAACGTCTTCAAAAATATCCCGGCTGCCTCCCAGCAAGGCCATCAGCATGACCAGGCAGACAGTAGTAGCCAAAACCGCTTCCAGCGGGCCAACCGACAGTTCATTTCCCCAAGGAGCCGGGAAATGGCCCATCATAAAGCTGAAGCTTTCGTTATTGGGTCCGATCCGGCCCAGCAGGGCGCCGGACAGCACAAATCCCGCGCCGGAAGCGAATAAGCTCAGGCGGTATGCCCATTTTCCGTTTTTCAAAAGCGGAGTGACAATACCGGAGATCATGCAGATAAAAATGCTGAAAAATGGAAAGTTATAGATAAAAGGCACCGGTTATTCATCTCCCTTTTGTCTGGCCAGCTGGACGATTTCGTCAAAGTTGACCGTTTTATATTTTTGATACAGCCGCTGAATCAGCGCCAGCGAAAAAGCCGTAACACTTACCGATACGACGATTCCGGTGAGCACCAGTCCGGCGGGGATGGGATTGATATAATCCGCCGCGTTGGCGGCCTCTCCTACCAGGATTGGGGCAAGGCGGCCGGCTATGTACCCCTGCGAAGCCAAAAACAGATAGACGGCACTATCCATGATTCCGAAACCGATGACCTTTTTCACGAGATTGTTCTGCAGAAGCAGGTTCAGAAACCCAATGCCGAACAGAATGACCGCTGCCGTCTCGTAATGATTGATCAGCAGATGTTCCATTACAACTCCCCCTTTGTGAACAGCGCATAGAAGCCGTACATGGTGCAGGCCACCACAATGCCAACGCAGATATCCAAAATCAGAATCAGGCCGGAACTCAAAATGGCGCCCGGCGTACCCAGCGGGATGTGGGATTCCAGATGGTTGGCGCCGGTAAAGAACGAATAGGCCTTCGATGCCGCGTAAACCAGCAGCGCGCAAGAGGTCACTTTTTTGAACGTGGCATAGGTAAAGAACCGGCTCATCCGGATCATACCAAAGGAAACCGCAAACAAAATCAGCGCCGATCCCATGATTGTTCCGCCGGAAAATCCGCCGCCGGGAGAGATATGCCCGTTGAGCACCACATAAATACCGTAAACCAGCGTGCAGGGAATCAGCAGGCGGGCAATTTTCGTCAGGATAATATCCTCTTCATATCCCTCGATCACGTGCTCCCGGGCTGTAAGCAAATCTTCGTCTTTGCTGGTGTTGTTTTTATCCCGCATCAAAAGCATGGTCACGCAGGTAACCGCGAGAAACAATACCGAGGATTCGCCGAACGTATCGAAAGCCCGGTAGTCCAGAATCATGCCGGCTACCATGTTGACCGCGCCGGTTTCCTCCAGGCCTTTTTCCACATAGCGCTCTACCACTTCGTTGACTGCAGGGTTGTCAGGGCTTCCGAACAGAGGAAGCTGCAGCACGGTGATCATCAGCACCGTAACAGCCGTCACCCCGATCAGCACCGCGCAGATGCGGTAAATATAGCCGAAGCGGTTTAAGCCGATCCATTCTTTACGGGAAGAAACGGTCTTCTGTTTTTTATGTTTGTCCGTTTTGGTTTTTCTGGGGGCGGGCGGGTCGGCAGGCATCAAAGGCTGGTCCGCGGTGTCGCCGTTGACCCATGCGCAGAACCGCTGCCAGACAGTCTGTTTTTCTTTCTTGATTTTCGCCATCTTACTCATCACTCGTTCCCTTCAGCGCATGGATTTTTTTCAGTGTATAAATAAGCAGCAGTCCGCTGACGCCGGCGCCTACCGCCGCTTCGGTAATCGCCAGGTCAGGGCTTTCCAGCAGCACCCAGATTACCGACATGATAATACTGAACGACGTATAAATGACAACCGATACCAAAAGCCGTTTGGAGAAAGTCACCGCCAAAGCGCAGACGATCAGCAAAGCGGGCAGAATCAATTCCAAAACCAGTCTCATTTCTCTACCACCTCGCATTCGGATTTGATATGTTTAAAGGTTACAAACTCCGCTTTTGCCAGCAGATGGCTGGACACAGGACTCGCCATCCACAAAAAACAGATAATCAGCCCAAGCCGCAGGGTATGGAAATTAAATCCAACCAAAAACATAAGTCCCAGCAGCACAAACAAAATGCCAAGGGTATCGCCTAAAGCGGCGGCATGCATGCGGTTGAGCACATAATGGAACCGGAACAGCCCGATGGTCGCCGTAATATACACAAACAGTCCTACCGCAATCAGAATGATACCGGCGATAATTCTAACGTTTTCCATCTTCCTGCTCCTCTCTTTCATGTACCCGGCGGCGTACAATAACCAGCCGGCAAAGCACCACTACCGTAATAAAGCTCAACATGGCATATACAATTGCCACATCCACCAAAAACGGTTCTTCCAGGTAAACGGAAAGGATGGACAAGATCACAATAATCATTGTGCTGATCATATTTCCCGCTACCACGCGGTCGGTGAAGCGAGGCCCCTTGATGGCGCGGATCATACAAAAGAAGATCAGAATCGCCAGAAGAATCGCCGAACCCAGCAGAAAACTACCTGTAAACTCTTTCATCTTTTAATCCTCCAGTTTTTTCAGCAAATGCATAAACTGCGACTCATCCACATCCGCCTGGCTGGCCGTATCCAGCGCATGGACGCAAAACAGTTCATGTTCGCAAAATACGGTAATCGTACCGGGGGTCAGCGTAATGGCATTGGCCAATCCCACCCGGCCGGTATCCGTCTGCAAATCGGTATAAAAAAATACAAGCTTAGGGTCAATTTCTTTTTTGGGAGACAAAATCACGCCAATCACATGGAAGCTGGCTTTGATGATATCTCTCAAAAGCACCAACAGAAAATGAAAGATGCCTCCCATTTTTTTTAAAATGCGCAGTTCTTTCTTCGGGTCGTAGTCCAGCATTTTAACGGCAAACAGGTAAATCGCTCCGGAAATCACAATGCCGAACAGGCAGATTTCCAGCGTGATTTTCCCGTTGAACAAAACCCAAAGAATAAACAGCAGGACAAACATGCAATCACCTCAACAACGTTATTTTCCTACGGATACCTATTTAAATAGGTAAATATGAAGAAACCCAAATTACTATATCATAAGCCCACTAAAGTGACAATAAGAAAGATTCACAACAAAACATGCAAAAAATCCCCCTTTTTTATGAACAAATGGTAAACTGCAAAAAAAGAAGGGGATTTTGGGGCAAGAAAGGGTGTTTTGCTAAAAAAACGCTAAGATTTATGGATTTTTCCCAAATTTATTTTCCTTACCCGGGAATAAAATATGGAAGATTTGATGAAATCCCAACTGCGATTTTCAAAAAGAGAAACAAGCAAACGGCTCCGTTTCCCGCCTTGCTGCATGGTAAAATGAAATTTTTCCTGCAAGAGAATGTTTACAAAGCAATCCGGCAATGTTATAATTTTCCTGTCATTCTTTTGATATTTTACCGGTTTTTCGAAAAGGAGGCTGTGCTTGTGCAGGATGTAGGGATTTGGTCGGTCATTCCGCCCCTTGTGGCGATTGTCCTTGCCATTCTTACCAAAGAAGTCATTTTTTCGCTGGCCTGCGGCATTCTATCCGGCACGGTAATCTATGTGCTGTGCAACCAGCTCAGCCTGGTCCAATGCTTTTCTACCGCTGTGGATATCATGATCACAAAGCTGGGCGAAAATATCGCCATGATCGTATTTTTGTCTCTTCTGGGCGGGCTGGTCGCAGTCATCACAAAAGCAGGCGGTTCCAACGCGTACGCCGCATGGGCACGCGGCCGCTTTCAAAGCCGCCGTGCTGCCATGTCCGCAACGGCAGTATTTTCCGCCTGCCTTTTTTTGGACGACTATTTTAACTGCATCACCAGCGGCACCGTCATGCGCCCGGTGACTGACCGGTTTCGCATCTCCCGGGAAAAATTATCCTATATCGTGGATATGATGGCGGCCTCCATGGCCATTATGGCGCCCATTTCTTCCTGGGCCGCTTCTGTTATGTCCTATATTCCGCAAGGCGGCGGCCTTACCGGCATGCAGGCGTTTTTGCACGCGGCTCCACTCAACTTCTACGCCATCGGTACGATTTTTATGGTATTTTGGATATGCCTGCGCAAAAACGGCGATTTTGGTCCGATGGCAGCGGCGGAACGCAAAGTCCAGCGTACCGGCGTTCTGGAAACAGAAGAAACGGAAAACGAAATCACCCGGATGGAGACCTCTTCCAAAGGACGGGTGTGGGATTTGGCTATCCCGATCGCGGCTTTGCTGGTCTTTTCCGTATTGGCGATGCTCTATGTCGGCGGATACTGGAGTGAACATCTCAGTCTGGTGCAGGCTTTCGGCAACACCGACGCGCCCACCGCGCTGGCTTTAGGCGGCGCCGGCGCGCTGATCGTCGCATTCTTTCTTTTTATCCCCCGCAGGATTATGCCGATGGCAGATTTTTTCAAAGCATTTAACGACGGTGTGAAATCCATGGTCGGCGCCAGTGTGATTTTAACACTTGCCTGGAGCATCAGCAGCGTCTGCCGGGACTATCTTGGCACCGGAGAGTATGTGGCCCGTATCGTGCGCGACTGCGGGATCCCCATCCATCTGCTTCCCGCCATCGCCATGGTCATCGCCGGCCTGCTGGCCTTCGCCACCGGGACCTCCTGGGGTACTTTCGGCATCCTGATCCCCATTGTTGTCACAATCTGCGAGGCGCTGGCGCCGGAAATGGCAGTCCTGTCTTTGTCTGCCGTGCTGGCTGGGTCGGTATTCGGCGATCAGGTTTCCCCGATTTCCGATGTTGTCATTCTTTCTTCCACCTCCTCCGGATGCGACTTGATGCGCCATGTGGTAACGCAAATCCCCTACGCGCTGACGGTTGCTTCCTGCGCGGCGGCCGGTTATCTGGTCGCGGGCTTCACGGTCCAGTGGGGATATTCGGTCTATCTGCCTTTGTCGCTGGGCGTTTTCTTTTTGCTGTTGATCGGAGCGCTTATACTCCTGCCGAAAATTTTCCCCGGATCCGATGAAGCGGCATCTTGATTTTTTTCATAAATAGAAAAAGGACCTGGCGCTGCCAGGTCCTTTTTGATTGGGTTTTTCTTTATTTTTGTGCTGCCGAAGCCGCTTTTTCGGCCATTTTCTTTTCGCCGTTCCAGATTTTTGGCAAAATCAGCAAAACCGCTGCCAGCAAAACCAGGGATACGGTATCGGTGATCAGCAAGCTCGTGCCGAATCCCAGCTTCGCGGAAAAGCCGGCGACCAGATATCCTGCCACGCAGACCGACGCAACGGTCAGCGAGTAAGGCAGCTGCGTGGATACATGGTCGATGTGGGCGCATCCGGCACCGGTAGAGGACATAATGGTAGTATCCGAAATCGGCGAGCAATGGTCGCCGAATACCGACCCGGCCAAAATTGCCGACAGCGCAGTAACGGTCAGTTCCGGGGCCGCCGCCTCGCAAACGGAAATAATGATGGGAATCAGAATGCCGAAAGTACCCCAGGAGGTCCCGGTGGCGAAAGAAAGCATGGCGGACACGCCGAACATAATGGCCGGAATCAGAACCACCGGCATATTGGAGGTCACCACAACGCCCGCCACATAATCTCCGGTGGCAAGCAAATCCCGGCAGACGCCGCTGATGGTCCAGGCAAGCGTTAAAATCACGCAGGCGGGCACCATTGTCTGGATGCCGCTGATGATTCCCTGGAAAAACTCACGGAACTTCAGCAGGCCGCGGGGTACAAACAGCAAAAACGCCACGATCAGTGAAAGCATGCTCGCCATTGCGAGGGCAGTCCCGGCATCCGTCGCGCCAAATGCATCGAAGAGACTGAGTCCCTCGCCATTCCAGTAGCCGCCGTAATACAGCATGGAAAGAATCGAAAAAACGATCAGTGCCGCGATGGGCAAAACCAAATCCAGCACCCGTCCCTTTGGGGATGTCTGCGCCGTTTCCCCGGATTCGGCAGCGCTCTGCACGCCGCTTTCCTGCGCTCTGCGCTGCGCCGCCGCCATCGGGCCAAAATCGCCGTTTTTGCGCACGCACAGCCAAAATACCATAACGATGCTCAAAATAGCATACAGATTCATGGGGATCGCCCGCAGAAACGCCTGCATGCCGGTCATTCCGCCATCGGTCGGGTAGTAGGAAATCACCGACGCCGCCCAGGAAGAAATCGGTGCGATGATACAAATCGGCGCGGCGGTAGCGTCGATGAGATAAGCCAGCTTCTCCCGCGAGATTTTATGCTTGTCGGTCACAGGGCGCATAACGGTACCGACCGTAAAACAGTTAAAATAATCGTCGATAAAAATCAGGCACCCCAGAAATCCGGTCGCAAGCTGCGCACCGGTCCCGGACCGAAGCTTTCCGGCCGCCCAGTTTCCATACGCCGCGGACCCTCCCGCTTTGGTGATAACCGAAACCAGCGCACCTAACAAAACGACAAACAGAAGCAATGCGGCATTTCCGCCCATTTTTTCGATCATCAGGCCGGAAACGCTGGAAAAAACACCGGCGACGCCGAGATTTGCCGCTGCGGCATAGATGATCGCACCGGAAAAAATGCCGCATACCAGCGAAAAAACAACTTCTTTGGTGATCAAAGCCAACACAATCGCCACCAAAGGCGGAAGCACTGACCACAGGCCGACAGATACAGATTCCATTCTCAAAAACTCCTTTCATTGGATGATAGGAGACACAAAAACGCCCGCTCAACCTTGGTTGACGGGCGTTTTTGACGGTGCAGCCATCAAAAAAGGCTGTACCGCATCGATACAGCCTTTCGGATCCAGAAAGGAGTATTCGATAGCGCCTCTGCTGCCAGTATTCCGGAAGCAGGAGTCCCAATGATTTTCACATTGAGCCCAACAGATTTCCATACCTGAAAATCTGCTTCGGCAGCTGACCCTTTCGCCGGTATCACAGAATGTCTTCTCCGCCGGTTACTCTTATCGCTGCGCCTCTATCAACTTTGTGCTGAGTATATCAAACCCCGTATCCTTTGTCAACCATTCTTTCCAAAATCAGAAAAAATGCTGATTCTGCCGGTGGGAAAAATCTGTTTTTATACATCTTATACAGTCTTTATCCTCTGCCGGATCCATACATCCAATGGATATAAGCCAAAATCTTTTGGCAAAGTATACTAATACAAGCTGGTTCAATTCATCTTTTTGTCAATTCGGACAGGGTTTTGTTTACAAGAAAACGAAAATCTGATAGAATTGATATGAATTTATCGAAAAATACTTCTAATTTTAAGAAAGGTTGTGTCAATACAAATGGGAAAGTATAATTTCGACAAAGTTTGGGAACGCGCCGGCCATAACGCCATTAAGTGGGATGTAAATCCCATGGCGCCCCGCAAGACCGATCCCAATTTTACCCCTCTGCCCATGTGGGTCGCGGATATGGATTTCGCCACCGCTCCCTCGGTCACAGAAGCGATGCAGGAACGGTTGAACCATCCTCTGTTTGGTTATTACGGCGATCCGGACCGCTATTTCAACGCCATTTTCAAATGGCAGAAAGAACGTTTCGGCGTAACCGGCCTGAAAAAAGAGCATATCGGTTATGAAAACGGCGTACTCGGCGGCGTAGCGGCAGTGCTGCACACCCTGACCAAGCCCGGCGACCCGATCCTCGTTCATTCTCCCACCTATGTCGGCTTTACCGGCGTACTCAAAAACAATGACATGGACATCGTTTCCTCCCCGCTGGTGCAGGACGAAAACGGTGTTTACCGCATGGATTTTGAGGATATGGAGAAAAAGATCCAGGAAAAAGGCATCCGTGTGGCGATTTTCTGTAACCCCCACAACCCCACCGGCCGCGTTTGGACCAAAGAGGAAATCAGCGACTATATCGATTTGATGGCGAAGTACGGCATCACTGTTATCTCCGATGAGATTTGGGCGGACTTTATGATCGGCGAAGGCAAAAAGCACACTCCCACCCAGTCTGTATCCGATCTGGCGAAACGCATTACCTGCGCGTTCTACGCTCCGTCCAAGACCTTTAACCTGGCTGGTCTGGTTGGTTCTTACCACATCATCTACCGCGATGATTTGCGCGAAAAGATTTTGAAAACGGAGAGCCTGTCCCACTACAACAGCCACAATATCATGTCTACTTACGCGCTGATCGGCGGCTATGAAGGCGGCGCCGAGTGGGTCGATGAGCTGTGCGCTTACATCCGCGGCAACATGCAATACTGTGAGGATTACTGCAAGAAACATTTCCACGGCGTAAAATTCACTGTCAACGAAGGCGCTTATGTTGCGCTGATGGACTGCACCGAATGGCTGAAAGAAACCGGCAAAACGATGGATGATATGTTGGATGACATGGCTTGGTGCGGTGTTCTGGTCAGTGACGGCCGTGCGTTCCATGCGGAACATCACGTTCGCATCAATTTCGCTTGCCCGCGCTTGAATGTGGAGCAGATGATGGAACGTCTGGACAAATATGTTTTCAATAAAAAATAATCAGATTTTATGTTACAAGTTCGCTTCCCGGCAACATCCAAAAAGCGGAAGACCCGGCTTGTAACTGGAATGCGGTGTTTTTAAGAGAAGCCTGGTACGGATTTTCGTATCCGGCTTCTCTCTTAATAGCCAAAAAATCCCCCTGTTTTTAGCTATAATGTAGAATATTTTCATACTCCGCCTTTGGAATCTGGACATTTTTAGATATTTGCGTTATAATTTAACCAGTAATTTATGTATTACCATTCAGGAGGTATGACGAATGACCCTTTGGGAAAAAATCTGGCCGATTCTGTTGGTTTTTGGTGTGCTTGCTTTGATTTTTATCGTTTCGGCGCACTAACCGACAACATAAAGGCATTGCTTCTTTTGTTGATTGCAAGCAGTTGTCCGATTGCAAAAGAAAGCGGCAAAAAAACAAAAAGGAATCGGCTGCTCCCGCAGCGGATTCCTTTTTTGTTGTTTTATTAGGCACCGCATGGAAAAAATGGTGCTTTTATCCCGCCAGCTTCCGCCTAGCTCATAACGCATCTGAACCAGTGAACCTCTTGCATCAAAAAGGCCGTCAATCGTTGGATTGCCGGCCTTTTGATCTCTTGCCAACATTTGATTACAACCGGATTCCAAACAAATCGCAGGCATTTTGGCGCGTCTGATCGAACAGGCTCTGCAAATCGATTCCTTTGATTTCAGCCAGCTTGCCGCCGGTATGCACCAGCATGGAGGAGTCACACCGAACGCCACGGGTCGGTTCCGGCGCCATGTAAGGACAGTCGGTCTCAATCAGCAGCCGGTCCATGGGGACCACCGAGGCGGCTTTGACCGCCTTTTTCGCGTTTTTAAAGGTAACGACTCCGGTAAAACCGATGTACATCCCCAGCTTGAGAATTTCCTGCGCCATTTCGGCGCTGCCGGAAAAACAGTGCACCACGCCCCGCGGACGGTATTTTGCCAGCAAATCATACGTCTCCTGCGCGGCGTCCCGGCTGTGGATGATAACCGGAAGATCCAATTCCCGGGCCAGGATCAGCTGCCGCTCAAAATGTTCCCGCTGGGTTTCGCGGTCACTGGCATCCCAGTAAAAATCAAACCCAATCTCGCCAATCGCCACCACCTTTGGCAGTTTTGACAATTCGCGCAGCGTGTCATAATCTTCATCCGTCATGTCCTTGACCTCATTTGGGTGCACGCCGATCGCGCTGTAAATATTCTCATAGCGAGAGGACAGCTCCACCGTCCGCCGGGTAGAGCGCATGGAAGACGCCACATCGATAATCCCGCAAATGCCGGATTGGAAAAGCTGCGGCAGCAGCTCGTCCCGGTCCTCAAAATCCTTGCCGTTATAGTGGGCATGGGAATCGAAAATATTTTGATACAAAGGAAAAACCTCCTGCTTTCTCAAATAAAACCGGGCGGGAACGCTCCCTGCCCGGTTTTCAGGATATCAGACTAACAAAGTTTCGCGCCGGCGGGTACCTTATCGTCCAGCATGACCAGATTCAGCTGTCCATCCTTCTCGGCGGACAGCAGCATCCCGTTGGACATCTGCCCCATCATCTTGCGGGGCGGCAGATTGGTGCAGGCAACGACCGTTTTGCCCACCAGCTCTTCCGGCTTATAGTACTTGGCAATGCCGGACAAAATTTGTCTGGTCTCGCCGGAACCGTCATCCAGCTGGAATTTCAAAAGCTTTTCGCTCTTGGGCACATTCTCGCAGGCTAAAATTTTGCAGACGGTCATTTCCACTTTGGCAAACTCATCGATGGTAATCGGCGCCGCAGCAGGTTCTTCCTTTTTCTCCGGTTTGTCCTCTTCTTTTTTCGGAGCAGCCTGCGCCTGCGCCAGCTCTGCCAGCTCTTTTTCCATATCGATACGCGGGAACAGCGCTTCGCCCTTCTGCACGCTTACCTCAGCGGGCAAAACGCCGAACAGCCCTGCTTTCTCCCAAGTGAAATCCTCCGCCGAAGCGCCGATCTGAACCCGGGCTTTTTCAGCGGTATCCGGCATAAAGGGCGTCAGCAAAGAAGTGGAAATGCGCAGACATTCCAGCAAATTGTAAAGCACCGTCGCCAGACGGGGCTTATTGGCCTCGTCTTTGGCCAGCACCCAGGGAGCGGTCTCATCAATGTATTTGTTGGCGCGGGAAATGACCTTGAACACCTCGATCAAAGCATTCTGGAAAGCGTATTTTTCCATCTGCTCTTCATATTTTCCGCGCAGCTCTTTGGCCATGGTCAAAAGCTCATCGTCAACAGGATCCGCCGCCCGCTCAGCCGGCAGAGTACCGCCAAAGTATTTCCCCACCATCGCCACGGTACGGGACAAAAGGTTCCCCAGATCGTTGGCCAGGTCGGCGTTGATGCGGCTGATAAGCGCTTCGTTGGTAAAGTTGCCGTCGGACCCGAAGGGGAATTCCCGCAGCAGGAAGTAACGCAGCGCATCCACACCATAGCGCCCTACCAGAACAACCGGGTCTACCACGTTGCCCTTGGATTTGCTCATCTTATCTCCGCCGAATTTGAGCCATCCATGTCCATAAACCTTGCCGGGCAGCGGCAAGTCCAGCGCCATCAGCATAGCGGGCCAGATGATCGAATGGAAACGGACAATCTCCTTGCCTACAAAATGGACGTCCGCCGGCCAGTATTTTTCAAAATCATGGTACTTGTCGTTACCATATCCCAAAGCAGTAATATAGTTGGACAGCGCGTCAATCCACACATAGACCACGTGTTTGGGGTCAAAATCCACCTGCACGCCCCAGTCAAAAGTGGTGCGGGACACGCACAGATCTTCCAGTCCGGGTTTGATGAAGTTGTTTACCATCTCGTTTAAGCGGGACGGGGGCTCCAGAAAATCCGGGTGCGCCTCGTAATATTCCACCAACCGGTCAGCATATTTGGAAAGACGGAAGAAATAGGCTTCCTCTTCCGCGTCGATGACCTCCCGGCCGCAGTCGGGGCATTTGCCGTCTACCAACTGGCTTTCCGTCCAGAAAGATTCGCAGGGCGTACAGTATTTGCCTTTGTAAGTTCCTTTATAAATATCGCCCTGGTCGTACAGCTTGCGGAAAATCTTTTTGATCGATTCCACATGGTAGTCGTCAGTTGTACGGATAAAGCGGTCGTTGGAAATGTTCATCAGCTTCCACAGATCCTTGATGCCGTCTACAATATTGTCCACATATTGCTGGGGCGTTACGCCAGCAGCCTCAGCCTTTTGCTGAATCTTCTGCCCATGCTCATCGGTGCCGGTGAGGAACATCACATCGCACCCCTGCATTCGTTTATACCGCGCCATTGCATCGGTAGCTACTGTGCAGTAGGTGTGTCCGATGTGCAGCTTGTCCGACGGGTAATAAATCGGGGTGGTAATGTAGAATTTTTTTCCACTCATGATGATGCCTCCTGTATTTTCAGATAAAGGGATTTTTCTCCTTTTGCACAAAGATACCCATAATATAGCACAATCCGCTCCAAAAAGCAAAACCGGAAGCAATTTTTCCAAAATAAATTTTGCCCGTCCGATATTGACAGGAAAAAGGTGATATGCTATATTGAAGTAAACAAATGAACAATCATTCATATGTTCATTTCTCGAAAATTTCGGGTGGAAAGGAGCTTTCGGGTGGAAAGAAAAGATTTGTTGACAGCAGAACATGACCATCAAAAAACCGCGGATTTTGCACGATCCCATCTTCCCAATGAGGATGACCTGTTTGATCTGGCGGAATTGTTTAAAGTATTTTCAGATAGTACCCGTATTCGTATTATGTGCGCTTTATCTCAGACGGAGATGTGCGTGTAT
>JBJEQT010000017.1:0-4754 GCA_051881895.1 Oscillospiraceae bacterium | reverse complement strand
GAAGGTTGCGCCCATGGCTTCAGCAAAGAGCTGGAGGGAAACGGCGTAGGTTACCGTGCTTCTAAGCAGGGTAAAAATCTGGTTATGGTGCTGGGCTTCTCTCATCAGGTGATCGTCCCCGAAATCGACGGTATCACCATTGACGTTCCCGCCCCCAACAAGATCATCGTTAACGGACCCGACAAACAGAAAGTTGGTCAGTTTGCAGCCGAAATCCGCGAGAAACGCCCGCCGGAGCCTTATAAAGGCAAGGGCATCAAGTATGCGAATGAAGTTATCATCCGCAAAGAGGGTAAGGCTGGTAAAGGCAAGAAGTAGTTAAAGGAGTGAGTCACAAATGGTGAAAAAGCCGGATAAAAATACTGCCAGGCTGAAAAGACACGCCAGAGTCCGCAACAAAATCAGCGGCACTGCGGCTCGTCCCCGCCTGAATGTTTTCCGCTCCGCTAAGCACATCTATGCCCAGCTGATCGACGATGTAGCCGGCGTAACGCTGGCCAGCGCATCTTCGATGGAAAAAGGGTTCGAAGGCTTTGGCGGAAACAAAGAAGCGGCGAAAAAGGTCGGCATGGCCATCGCCCAGAAAGCACAGGAGAAAGGTATCTCCGAAATCGTCTTCGACAGAAGCGGTTATATCTATCACGGACGCGTCAAAGAATTGGCGGAAGGCGCCCGTGAAGGCGGTCTGAAATTCTAAAGGAGGAGGAAAATACATGGCTCGAATTGATGGTTCTACTTTGGACCTGCAAGAGAAGGTCGTTGCCATTAACCGCGTATCCAAAACGGTTAAAGGCGGTCGTATCTTCAAATTTGCCGCGCTGGTTGTTGTCGGCGACGGCAACGGCACCATCGGCTTTGGATTGGGTAAGTCCTCCGAGGTTCCGGACGCGATCCGCAAAGGAATTGAGGACGCCAAGAAAAATCTGATTCACGTTTCTTTAAAAGGAACGACCATTCCTCACGAAGTAATCGGTGCGTTCGGCGCAGGCCGCGTGCTGATGAAACCGGCTCCCCGCGGTACTGGTGTTATCGCCGGCGGCCCTGTTCGTGCGGTAATGGAAGTTGCAGGCATCAGCGATATCCGTACCAAATGCCTGCGTTCCAACAATCCCTGCAATGTTGTAAGCGCCACCATCGCTGGTCTGGCGTCTTTGAAAAGCGTTGACGAGGTCGCTGCGATCCGCGGCAGATCCGTTGAGCAGATCTTGGGTTAAGGAGGTAGCATGGCTATGAAAATCAAATTGGTTAAAAGCCTGAACGGCAGAAAAAAAGACCAGATTGCCACTGCGTACTCTCTGGGACTCAAAAAAATCGGTAACGAGACAACGCAGCCTGATAACGAGGCCACCCGTGGCAAGATTGCCAAGATTTCTCACCTCGTTGAGGTAACCGAAGCGTAAAACAAGGAGGTGCGAGTACCATGAAATTGCACGAGCTTTCTCCGGCGCCTGGTTCCAACAAAGACGTCTTCCGTAAAGGCAGAGGTCACGGTTCCGGCAACGGTAAAACGGCGGGCAAGGGCCATAAGGGCCAGAACGCCCGTTCCGGCGGCGGTGTAAGACCCGGTTTTGAGGGCGGCCAGATGCCGCTGGCAAGACGAGTCCCCAAAAGAGGATTCAACAATATTTTTGCTACCAAGTATGCTACGATCAATGTGTCCGATCTGAATTGCTTTGAAGACGGCGCTGTTGTAGATACCAACGCAATTCTTGCCGCTGGGCTTCTGAAGAAAACACTTGACGGCGTAAAGGTTCTTGGCAACGGCGAGCTGACCAAGAAACTGACCGTGAATGTTGCTGCTTTCTCCGCGTCTGCCAAGCAGAAAATTGAGGAGGCAGGCGGGAAGGCCGAGGTGAAATAAGAATGTTCGATACCATTAGAAACGCGTGGAAAATCGCGGACCTGAGAAAGAAGATTCTTTTCACCGCGCTGATTCTGCTGATTTTCCGTATCGGCAGCGCCATTCCCGTTCCGTTTCTGGACGCGAGCGTCATGCAGGCCTGGATGGCCAATGCGGGCGACGGAAACCTGCTGGGATACATCGACGTTCTGACCGGTGGTGCATTCTCCAATGCAACGGTCTTCGCTATGTCCATCAGCCCCTACATCACCGGCTCCATCGTGATCCAGCTGTTAACGGTTGCGATTCCCGCTTTGGAACGGATGAGCAAAGAGGGCGAGGACGGCAGAAAGAAACTCAACCGGATCACCCGGTACACCGGTATTGGTTTGGGTTTTGTTCAGGCACTGGCTTACTGGTTCCTGTTAAAGAACCAGGGCGCTTTGGTTTACACCAAGGGTTTTGCCGGATTCTTCTCGGCACTGGTCATTATTCTGACCTTCACCGCAGGTTCTGCCCTGATTGTCTTTTTGGGTGACCAGATCGATGCCAAGGGCATCGGCAACGGCATTTCGATGATCCTGTTCGCCGGTATCCTGTCCCGCGGCGGCTCTGCGGCGCTGAAAATGTGGCAGTACTTCCAGATGGGTTCCCAGTCGGTCAAGTACTACTTCTATGTGCCGCTGGTTCTGATTCTGTTTTTGGCCATGATCGTTTTCATCGTTATCATGACCTCGGCAGAAAGAAGAATACCGGTTCAGTACGCCAAACGGGTAGTTGGCCGGAAAATGTACGGTGGCCAGTCCACGTTCATGCCGATCAAAGTCAACATGTCCGGCGTTCTGCCGATCATCTTTGCCAGCTCTATTCTGGCAATCCCCGGCACGATCAAGGCGTTTGTGCCGCTGAATACCGATGGATTGCTGTATAAGTTCTTGAGCATCTTCAACTACAATACCGGTTGGTATGCGATGCTCTACATTCTGCTGATTGTCATGTTCAACTACTTCTATGTGGCAATTCAGTATAATCCCGTGGAAATGGCCAATAATCTGCAAAAGAACAATGGCGCGATTCCGGGTATTCGTCCCGGCAGACCTACTGCAGAGTTTATCACCAAGGTCATCTCCAAGATCACATTGGTCGGCGCTCTGTTTTTGGGCCTGGTTGCCACCCTGCCGATTCTGCTCACTGCCATCACCGGCATGAACATCTCGCTGGGCGGTACCTCCATCCTGATCGTTGTCGGCGTTGCGCTGGATACGGTCCGTCAGCTGGAGTCCGAAATGATGATGCGTCATTACAAAGGCTTCCTGGAATAATGGAGGAACGAATATGAATTTGATCCTGTTAGGCGCACCGGGCGCGGGCAAAGGCACCCAGGCTGAGGTGATTTGCGATAAATTGCAAATCCCGGCCATCAGCACCGGCAACATTATCCGCGAGGCATTAAAAAACGGCACCGAATTGGGACAGAAAGCCAAGTCCTACATGGACGCAGGCGCTCTGGTCCCGGATGAGGTCGTAATCGCGATTATCAAAGAAAGACTGGCACAGGAAGACTGCAAAAACGGTTTTATCCTGGACGGTTTTCCCAGAACGGTTCCGCAGGCCGAGGCGCTCGACGCCATGGGTGTTGTGATCCATAAGGTTCTGGATATTGAGGTTCCGGATGAGACGATTCAAAAGCGCCTGTCCGGCAGACGGGTTTGTGAAAGCTGCGGCGCCAGCTACCACATTGATTTCAAGCCTTCCTCCAAAGGGGAAATGTGCGATAAATGCGGCGGCAAACTGATAATCCGCAAGGATGACCAACCGGAAACGGTGAAGGAACGCCTGAAAGTTTATCACGAATCCACCGAGCCTCTGTGCGATTATTACAGAAAGGCCGGAAAGCTTACGGTAATCGAAGGCCAGGAGGAAGTGGCCCAGACCAGCGCGCTTGTGCTCAAAGCGCTGGAGGCGTAAGTATGATTCAGCTAAAAAACAAATCGGAGCTGGAGAGGATGAAAAAAGCCTGCCAGATCTCCGCACAGGCATTGGTGGTGGCCGGCGAACAGATCCGCGCGGGAATGACCACGCTGGAGCTGGACCGGATCCTGCACCATTTTATCGTCAGCCAGGGAGCTAAGCCGTCCTTTTTGGGATACGGCGGCTTCCCCGGGACGGCCTGTATTTCGGTAAACGACGAAGTGATTCACGGGATCCCCTCTTCACAGAGGGTCCTGCGGGAAGGAGATATCGTCAGCGTGGACGTGGGCGCCTGTATTGACGGGTTCCATGGCGACAATGCGTTTACCTTTCCGGTGGGACAAATCAGCGAAGAGGCTCAAAAGCTTCTGGACGTAACGCAAAAAAGCCTGTATCTGGGCATTGAGGCAGCCAAGGCCGGCAATCGGGTCGGCGATATTGGCGCAGCGGTCCAGGCGCTGGTGGAGCAGAACGGCTTTGCCGTTGTCCGCCAGTATGTGGGGCATGGCGTGGGCCATAACCTGCATGAAGATCCCGAGATCCCCAACTTTGGCCGGGCCGGACATGGCGTTCGGCTGGTTCCCGGTATGACCATCGCCATCGAGCCGATGGTGAACCAGGCGGGAGAAGGTGTGCGCGTTTTGGATAACGACTGGACCGTCGTGACCAGAAGCGGCAGTCTGTCGGCTCATTTTGAGCACACCATCGCGATCACTGAGCAAGGGCCGGTGATCCTGACCACGCCTTAAGGGGGCCGGATATGGAGATCGTAAAAGGCTGTGTCGTAAAATCCATTTCCGGGCGGGATGCCCAGCGATTTTATCTGGTCGTGAAAACAGAAGACGGATTTGCCTGGATTGCAGACGGCAAGGTCCGTCCGCTGGAAAAGCCCAAACGGAAAAATCAAAAACATCTGCGCGCGACCAATACGCAGGTGGATGCA
>JBJEQT010000016.1:0-21809 GCA_051881895.1 Oscillospiraceae bacterium | reverse complement strand
TGACATAAAACAGGAAGAAAATGCGTTTTTTCTTTCAAAATCACGCCAAAAACAAATCCTCCGTTTTGATTTGTGGCTGCGCCGCCGAGGCGCCTGTTTTCCAAACGCTGCGCTTTTTTGAATGCTGCAGCACTATTCCTATTGTTGCCAAATTGCATCGAAAAACGCTTTTTCTTGTTTAAAAGGCGCCGCAAATCGAAATTCGTTTGGATACGCAATAAAAAAGCCCCGCCTTGGGGCAGGGCTTTTTCTGTTCCGTATTGTTTATTCGTGATCGCAGCAGTCGTCACAGTCGTCACAGTCGTCACACTCAAAATCGAACTCCAGTTTCTCATGGCAGTTCGGGCAATTGATGAAGCCTTCGTCCAGCATTTCCTCATTGACATAAATGCTGTCGCCGCAAGCCGGGCAGGTTACCTCATACAGCTCGTCGTCATCGCACTCTTCATCTTCGCAGCCGCAATCGCAGCCACACTCATCGTCGCATTCGTCGCCGTAGAATTCCTCTTCCAGCGCACCCAGGTCCTCATCGATCTCATCCAAGCCATCAGACAGCTCAGCAACATCGTCTTCCAAATCGGTTACGGTCAAAGAGATATCGTCCAAAACGTCGATGATCGCTTTGAAAACTCTGCCCTCTTTGCTTGTTTCGTCTATCCCAAGGCCTTCGCTCAAACCTCTGAGGTATGCAACCTTTTCAAGAATCGTCATCAGTAAATCCTCCTTATAGTTGAAATAGAAAAATAGCTGCTGCTATTTTTATCAGTTGGCGCCGGAAAATGTATCCGGCTCATCAGGTCCATGCTGCCTGACCAGTGATCCCATTAAGCACGCTCCATATACTCGCCGGTTCTGGTGTCAACGCGGATCATGTCGCCTTCCTCAATGAACAGCGGAACGTTGATCTGCGCGCCGGTTTCCAGCGTAGCGGGTTTGGTGGTGTTGGTCGCCGTATTGCCTTTGAATCCGGGATCCGTCTGGGTGACCTGCAGTTCCATAAAGAAAGGCGGCTCCACACCAAAAATAGACCCTTTGTAAGACAGGACTTTTACATCGGTATTTTCTTTGACAAATTTAAAATTGTCGCCGAGGATGCTTGCGTTGATCGGGATGTTTTCGTAGGTCTCATTGTCCATAAAGTAATACAGATCTCCGTCATTGTACAGATACTGCATATCTTTGCGCTCTACGTATGCGGTCGGGAATTTGTCAGTGGGGCTGAACGTTTTTTCAACAACAGCGCCGGTGATCACATTGCGGATTTTAGTGCGGACAAATGCCGCGCCCTTTCCGGGTTTTACATGCTGGAACTCGATGATCTGAACGACGTTTCCGTCCATCTCAAAAGTCACGCCATTTCTGAAATCTCCTGCAGATACCATATATTATACCTCCATCGCCATACTCATAATCGAATATTGAGCGCATTTTTAACATTATAATTCTATATTATATTTCCACCTTTTGCAAGGGATTCTGCAAAAATTATGCAAGGATTTTTTTAAAAGCGTCCACAGCAAGCAAATAGCTGTGTTTTCCAAAGCCCGCAATCGACCCGGCGCAGACCGGTGCAATCACCGAAAGATGACGGAAATCGCTTCTTGCCTGGATATTGGAAAAGTGAACCTCGATGCAGGGAATCTTCACCGCTGCAATCGCATCGTGAATCGCGTAGCTGTAATGGGTATAGGCGCCGGCGTTCAGGATAATTCCGTCGAATCGGCCCATTGCCCCGTGCAGCCAGTCGATAATCTGCCCTTCGTGGTTGGACTGGCAGATCTCGCAGCCAAAGCCCTCTTTTTCACAGTATGCCCGGATTTCCCCGTTAATCTGCTCCAACGATTCAGAGCCATAAACGCCAGGCTCCCGGATTCCGGTCAGATTGATGTTCGGCCCGTGAATGACCAACAGTTGTTTTTTCATTTTTCTTCCTCTCCTGTCTGGTTCTGTATGCTCTCATAATACCGCCGAATCGCCAGCGCATCCTCCGCCTGCGTTCCCGCAGATTCGCAGATGACCGTTGGGCTGCAGTTTTTTCGGACGATCCACTCAACCAAAGGCTCAAAATCCGGGCCAAAAACCGTATCCGCAAAGGTCAAATGCCGTTTTTCCCCGCCTTTTTCCGTGTACTCGATTTTGGAAAAATGGGAATGGAAACGGCGCATCCGGTTTTCTCCCAGGGCGTTTTCCATCACTTCAAAAACCTTTTTGAAATCCGCCGACGTCTTCAGGCTTCCCAGCGTCCGGGCGTTGAGATGCCCAAAATCGATACAGGGCAAAAATCGCTCATCCACCTGGCACAGCGTCATAACCTCTTCCAAGTCGCCCAACTGATTGATTTTCCCCATCGTCTCCGGGCAGATATGCACATGGCCCAAGCCATTTTGATCCAACACTGCCGCCGCCCGTTTCAACGTATCTTTGGCTAGTTCCAAGGCCTGCTGCCGTGTCATTTTTGAGCAGGACCCGGAATGTACGACGATCCGGTCCGCCCCCATCGCATCCGCAGCGGCAGCGCTTTGCAGAATATATTCGATACTTTTATCTCGTTTTTCCTGTTCCAAACTGGAGAGCGAAATAAAATACGGTGCATGCAGAGAAAGCGCAATTCCTTTTTCCCGGGATAGGATCCCCAGTTCTTTCGCCGCCTCCTGGCTGATACGAACGCCGCGCCCGCACTGATATTCAAAAGCGTTCAGGCCCATTTTTTCCAAATATTCCGGCATTTGGGCGGTTTTTCGATACCCCATGGCATGAAAGCTGTCCGCGCTGCCCGCAGGGCCAAATCTTGCACTCAAAGTTCCCGCCTCCTTTGTTTTTTCCAGTATCGCCTTAAAATCCCTTTTTCCAAAAAACGTTTCAGGCGAAACCGAAAAAACGGTTCCATTTGGAACGGTTCCACCAGAATGGACGGCATCCCCGCCAGATTGGCCCCCAGGACATCGGTGAAAATCTGGTCCCCCACGACCGCCGTTTGCCGCGGAGAAAGGCCCATGGCGGACGCAGCCCGCCGGTATCCGCCCGGAAGGGGCTTTTTGGCGTCTGCCTCAAACGCAAGACCCAGTTTTTGGGCAAAGGGAGCAACACGCGACGGATGGTTGTTGGACAGAAGAATCAGGCGGATACCCGCTGCCCGCATTTGATCCAGCCATTGAAGGATTCTGCTGTCCGGCACCGGGTGGTCATGCGTCGTCAGGGTATTGTCGATATCCAGGATCAACCCCTCTACGCCCATCTTCCGCAGGCCATCAGCCGTGATATCATAGGCTTTCGGCACCGCCGTCGTTGGAAAAAGCAAAGCCATAACAATCCTCACTTTGATAAAGAAAAAGCGAGCAAACGCTCGCTTTTCTTTCCATTATTTGAATTTGCGCTTACGAGCAGCCTCAGATTTTTTCTTGCGCTTTACGGAAGGCTTTTCATAATGCTCTCTCTTCCGTACTTCAGCAAGAACGCCTGATTTCGCGCAGGATCTCTTAAAGCGTCTTAACGCGCTGTCAAGAGATTCATTCTCTTTGATACGAATTTCTGCCATCTCTAAATCCCTCCTTCACCACAGGGCAGGAGTAATCTACCAAATTCTCAGGCAAAGCCTGCTGCTTACTCCCCATCTATTGATCTATAAAACCAGCTGTTGTTTGCAAGCAGCCGAATTTGGCACCAAAAGCCACAAGAAAAATTATACTATGCCCAGGTCCACTCTGTCAAGAGAGGACCGCTTGCAACTTTCAAAAAAGAAAAGTACTTAATCAGTATACCCTAAACAGAGAAAAAGTGCAAGCAAAATATTGCATTATTTTACAACCAGGTTGACCAGTTTTCCCGGGACATAGATTTCTTTTACAATGGTCTTTCCGTCGATCAGTGCAGCAACCGCAGGATCCGCTTTCGCCGCGGCCAGCACAGCCTCTTTGCTGCTGTCCGCCGGCAGATGCAGCCGCGCTTTAATCTTACCGGCCAGCTGAACGACGATCTCCACCGTTGCTTCCACACATTTTTCCGGATCAAAGCCAACCCATTTCTGCTGGTTGAGCATACCGCCGAAGCCCTGCTGCTCCCAAATTTCCTCCGTCATATGCGGCGCGAACGGATTAAGCAGGATCAGCAGCGCCTTGTATTCCGCATGGTTCACGCTTCCGGTATCCGCAATATCATTTAACAAAGCCATCATCGCCGCGATTGCCGTATTGAATTTGAGCTGCTCGATGTCCTCAGTTACTTTTTTGATCGTTTTGTTCATGGAGATCTCCAGTTCCGGACGGTAAGACTCCCCTTCGATCAAATGCTCCTGCAGATTCCAAACCCGATCTAAAAACCGTTTGCAGCCTTTGATGGAGGAAGAACTCCAGGGCGCGCTCTTTTCAAAATCGCCGATGAACATTTCGTACAGGCGCATGGTGTCAGCCCCGTATTCTTTTACAATATCGTCGGGATTGACCACGTTTCCGCGGGACTTGCTCATCTTTTCGCCGTTCTCACCCAGGATCATACCATGGCTGGTGCGTTTTGCATAAGGCTCCGGCGTAGAAACAACGCCGATATCATACAAAAACTTATGCCAGAACCGGGAATACAGCAAATGCAGGGTGGTATGTTCCATGCCGCCGTTGTACCAGTCAACCGGCAGCCAGTAATCCAGCGCCTCTTTCGAAGCCAATGCGTCATCATTGTGCGGATCGCAATACCGCATGAAATACCAGGACGATCCGGCCCACTGGGGCATGGTATCGGTTTCCCGCTTGGCAGGACCTCCGCAGTGCGGGCAGGTGGTATTGACCCAATCGGTCATTTTAGCCAGCGGGGATTCGCCCGACTCCGTAGGCTCATAGGAATCCACCTCCGGCAAAGTCAAAGGCAGCTCGCTTTCCGGCAGCGGAACATAGCCGCATTTTTCGCAGTATACAACAGGGATCGGCTCGCCCCAATAGCGCTGGCGGGAGAATACCCAGTCGCGCAGTTTATAGTTGACCTTGGCATGGCCTTTTCCTTCTTCCTCCAGCCAGGCCTTGATCTTTTCTTTGGCTTCTTCCACCGTCAGCCCATCAAGGAAATCAGAGTTGACCATGACGCCGGTTTCGCAATCGGTGAAAGCTTCTTCCTGTACATGACCGCCCTTGACCACTTCGATGATCGGCAGATTGAACTTCTTGGCAAAATCCCAGTCGCGGGTATCGTGTGCCGGTACGGCCATGATGGCGCCGGTACCGTAGGTCATCAGCACATAGTCGGAAATAAAGATCGGAATTTCCTTGCCGTTTACCGGATTGATGCCCATCACGCCTTCGATTTTTACACCGGTTTTATCTTTTACCAGCTCAGTACGCTCAAAGTCGGATTTCTTTGCCGCTTCCGCCTGGTACTCTTTGATTTTGTCTAAATTGGAAATCTTGTCCGCCCATTTCTCAATATAGGGATGCTCCGGAGAAATAACCATATAGGTAGCACCGAACAAAGTGTCCGGCCGGGTGGTATAAACGGTCAGCGTATCGCCGGCAGTAGTGCCAAAATCCACCTCCGCACCGGTGGAACGTCCGATCCAGTTGATCTGAGAGGTCTTGACCCGGTCGATATAATCGACTTTTTCCAAATCATCGATCAGCCGCTGCGCATAGGCGGTAATCTTCAGCATCCACTGGCTCTTGACCTTATGGACAACTTCCGATCCGCAGCGTTCGCACACGCCGCCGACCACCTCTTCATTGGCCAATACACATTTGCAGGATGTACACCAGTTAACGGACATCTCTTTTTTATAGGCCAGGCCCTTTTTAAACAGCTGCAGGAAGATCCACTGGGTCCATTTGTAATAGTTGGGATCGGTCGTGTTAACTTCCCGGTTCCAGTCAAAAGAAAGGCCCAAGCTTTTCAGCTGGCTTTTGAACCGGTCGATATTCTGCTTGGTCACGATCTCCGGATGAATATGATTTTTAATGGCAAAATTCTCAGTCGGAAGGCCGAATGCGTCCCATCCCATGGGATACAGAACATTGTAACCCTCCATCCGCCGTTTTCTGGCAACAATATCCAGCGCCGTATAGGAACGGGGATGCCCTACATGCAGTCCTTTGCCGGACGGATACGGAAACTCCACCAGCGCGTAATACTTGGGCTTGGTGTAGTCATTTGTGGCGGCAAAGACGTTTTTGGCGTCCCAGATATCCTGCCATTTTTTTTCGATTTGCGCAAAATTATAATTCACTGTAAACCCTCCTGACAGTGTCGATCAAAATCAGTCCGTCAAAACACCGGAGAGATCCACCTGATGCGCGTCGGACCAAAGGCGCTCCAGCGAGTAAAAATCCCGTGTTTCTTTGAGAAAAATGTGCACGATCACATCATAATAGTCCAGCAAAATCCAAGAGGCGGTTTGATACCCTTCGATCCGCTTCGGCTCCAGGCCCAGCTTGGAGAGTTTTTCCTCCACTTCGTCGGACATGGCTTTGACCTGCGGTACGTTAGCGCCGCTGGCAATGACAAAATAATCGCTGATCGAAGTCAATTCCTTTACTTTGATCGCCTTGATATCCTCGCCTTTTTTGCTGTCCAAAAGTTTTGCGATTTCATAAGTCAACTCTAAAGAGTTCATATTGTTACTCCTTTTTCAGAGGTTTTTTCCTTTTTCTGCGCTGTCACCAGCTGGTTATACGCTTCCCACGCGTCCCGGCAAATCGGTCCGCCGTTCACCAACAATTTCCCCATGGTGTACCGCAAAATATAAAGAACCGCCTGTTCCAGCGACCGTCCGGCCAGGGTACGGACCGTTTCCACATCCGGATAATCCCGTCCCGGCTCGGTCAAATCAGCGGTAAATATAATCTGTTCCAATAAAGACATACCTGCTCTTCCGGTTGTATGATACCGGACCGCCTGCAAAATCTCTTCATCCTCCACGCCCATTTCTTCCCGCAGATACTGGGCCGCGGCAAAGCCGTGCCAAATCGGAGGCTGAAGGTAAAAAGCACCATCCAAGATTATAGCAGACCTTTTTATCCATTGCAACTGTTCTTCCGGCGTCATATTTTTGCAAATATCATGGCAAAGTCCCGCGTAATACGCTTTGTCCGGATCCGCCCCATACTGGGCAGCCAACCGGCGCGCTTCTCCGGCAACACCGTAGGAATGGGCCAGCCGGTCCGGCTTGAGCAGCCGTTCTATTCTTATTTTCACCTGCTCAACCGATTCCATCCGCACGCCCCTCCTTCGGCAGATACAATTTCTTTTCTTCGATATACTCTTCCACGGCTAAAGGCACCATGCCAGCCAAAGACAGCCCCTGCCTGCGGGCAGCACGAATCTGCGTGGAGGAAATTTCCACAACGTCGCAGCAGACCACCCTGCCCTCGGCGCCTTTTTTTTGCAAATAGGAAAGATGATCTCTCAGCTTTTCTTCCTCTCCCTTTTGCCGTGCGCCGGCAACCAGAACCGCCCGGCGGAAAATCTCTTGCGCACAGTACCAGTTCTGCACCGTTAAAAACATATCCGTTCCCATAAAAAGATAGATTTTCGTGTCCGGATAAAGTGTTTCCAGTTCCCGCAAAGTCTCCACTGTGTAGCTGCTGCCGGATCGGCGCAGCTCCAAATCGCAAGCTAAAAACCGCGGGTCCGCCTGGGCCGCCAGGCTGCACATGGCAAGGCGGTGCGCGCCGTCTGCCAAGTCGGGCGCCTGTTTATGCGGTGGAACGGCAGTGGGGATCAGCAGCACCCTGGGAATCTGCAGCTCGTTGGAAAGTTGGGTGCATAAGGAAAGATGCCCATTGTGTATCGGATTGAAAGTTCCGCCGAAAACGCCCAGCTTTTCCATGCCTGCCGCTCCTTACATTTCGTAGATTGGTTTTTGCGGATTGCGCTTAAACAGAATAAACCGGGTGCCGATCACCTGTACGACCTCCGCACCGCATTTCTCCGACAATTCCTGCGCCGCTTCCCGCGCGAAAACCGGAGCGTTTTCCAGCACCCGCAGCTTAATCATCTCTCTGGCTTTGAGCGCGTCGTTCACCTGCTGTACCAGCATGTCGCTGATGCCGCCTTTGCCGATTTGAAAAATCGTTTCCAGACCGTTGGACTGGGAACGCAGTTTTGCTCGCTGCTTACTTGTAATCAATGTTCTCCCTCCGTTTATCCCTCGTTTTTTGCCTGACGTTCTTTCAATTTTTCACAGAATGCCCGCAGGGCTTTTCCCCGATGGCTGATAGCGTCTTTTTCCTCATCGCCGTATTGGCCAAAGCTGCGGTCGCCCACATAAAACAGCGGATCATACCCAAATCCGTGGTTTCCGGACAGCGCATACCCGATCATGCCCTCGCAGGTTCCCTCCGCGGTCAATTCCGTCTGATCCGGGAAAATACAACTGATCGCGCAAACATAGCGGCCGGTCCTTTCTTCTGCCGGAACACCGGCCAGCTCCCGCAGAAGCTTTTGGTTGTTGCCGTCATCCCCTTCGCCGCTGTATCGGGCGGAATAGACGCCCGGTCCGCCGCCCAGCGCATCCACGCAAAGACCAGAATCATCCGCAATCGCCGCCAGGCCGGTCAGGCGGCAAGCCTCTTTTGCTTTGATGCGGGCGTTTTCGGCAAAGGTGGCGCCTGTTTCCTCCACATCCAAAGACAGGCCCATTTCTTTTAAGCTGGACACCTCAAATCCCATCGGCTCCAGAATTCGCTTGAATTCCCGCACTTTTCCTTCGTTTCCGGTGGCAATCACAAATTTCACGCTTCCACCCCGCCTTGATCCTTTTCAAACAGCGCATCCACAAATTCCTGGGCGTTAAAAGGCTGCAGATCGTCGATTCCCTCGCCCACGCCAATGTATTTAATCGGCACGCCCAATTCTTCTTTGATGGCGATGACCACGCCGCCCCGGGCAGTACCGTCCAGCTTGGTCAGTACGATGCCGGTAAGGCCCGCGGCATTTTTAAACTCTTTGGCCTGATTTAAAGCGTTTTGCCCGGTAGTGGCATCCAACACCAGCAGAAATTCGGTAGCGCACCCCGGCGCTTCCCGACCGATCACCCGGGTGATTTTGGAAAGCTCGTCCATCAAATTTTTTTTATTATGCAGCCGCCCGGCCGTATCGCAGATAATCACATCCGCATGCAGGGCCTTCCCCGCGGTGATAGTATCAAACACCACCGCAGCAGGATCCGCTCCCTCGGTATGCTTGACCATATCCACGCCGGCCCTGTCCGCCCAGATCTGCAGCTGATCAATGGCCGCCGCGCGGAAAGTGTCCGCAGCGCCCAACAGCACTTTCTTGCCTTTTTTCGTCAGGTCGTGGGCCATTTTGCCGATCGTCGTGGTTTTGCCCACGCCATTGACGCCAATCACCAGAATCACCGATGGCCGGGTAGATAAATCCAATTCCTCGCCGCCCTGCATCAGCCGGACGATGATCTCTTTTAAAAGTCCCTTCGCCTCGGCCGTATCCCGGCAGCCGGTTTCCTTTACTTTTGCCCGCAGCTGCGAAACAATCTTATCGCTGACAGACGCGCCCACATCGCTCATAATCAGGATTTCTTCCAGTTCCTCATAAAATTCTTCCTCGATTTTATGGCCGCCGAACAGCCCGTCCAGATTTTTGAGCATTCCCTCTTTGGTCTTGCTCAATCCCGCCTTCAGTTTTTGAAAAAAGCTCATATGGTTTTCCCCTTTAGATATTTTTCATGCCCAATTTGTTCTCGATCTCCGAAACCTCCAGAGTCAAAATTTTGGATACGCCCTCCTCCTGCATGGTCACACCATACAGAACATCCGCGTGTTCCATGGTACCGCGCCGGTGGGTAATGGCGATAAACTGCGTCTGCTGATTCAGCCGCTGCAGGTATTCCGCAAATTTGTTGACGTTCACATCATCCAACGCCGCCTCAATCTCATCCAGCAGGCAGAACGGCGCGGGCCGCACTTTCAAAATCGCAAAATAGATGGCAATGGCTACAAAAGCCTGTTCCCCGCCGGAAAGGGCGGCCAGGTTTTTGATGATTTTCCCAGGCGGCTGCACATAAATCTCAATGCCGGATTCCAGTACATCTTCGCCTTCGGTCAGCTTCAGCTGCGCCTTGCCGCCTCCGAACAATTCCACAAAGATCTGGGAAAAATGCCGGTTGATTTTTTCAAAGCTATCGGTAAACAATTCCCGCATCTGGGCTGTTAAATCCCGGATCAACTGCTGTAATTTCGCCTTGGAACGCTCCACATCCCCGATCTGCTCGCTCATGAATTCGTATCGCTGGGCCACCTGCTCGTACTCTTCAATCGCTTCCAGATTGACCGTACCGAGTGCGCGGATTTTTCCCTTGACCTCTCCCAACGCGCGATTGGCCTGGTTGATGTCTTGCGCCGGCTGGGCTATTGCCTCTGCCTGCGACCGGGTGGTTTCGTATTCATCCCACATTTTGGAGATGATGGTATCGTATTCTTTCTGCACCGCGGCCTTCTTGTCCTCCAGCCGCAGAAGCTCGCCGGCATATTTTTCCTTTTGTATCAGGATATCTTTTTCACTTTGGCGAAGGGCATTGGTCTGACTCTCCACCTGAAGACGCAAAGCAGACTGTGTTGTGATCTGTTCCCGCAGCTGCCCGATTTGCTGGCGCTTTTGCGCATTTTCGCGCTCAATCACTGCGATTTCTTCCCGAATCCGGCTGTTCTGCTCTGATAGGCTCTCGATCTGCTCTTTGACCGAAGAGATTTGTTTCTGCTGGTCATCCCGGCGCCTTTTTTGCTCTTCCATCGCCTGATCCAAAAGCGCGATTTCCTGTCCGACAGCCATTTTTTCCATCTGCAGCCCGTTTAAAACATCGGCGCTCTGTTCCCGCTGCTGCCGGATTTCTTGTTCCCTTTGCTCCAGTTCCGCCAGCTTGCTGCGAAAATCGAACAGCGCCGCTTCCAATTCAGCCAGCTTTTCCGCATCCGCTTCACATTGCCCGGTTAAAGACTCGATTTGTCCGGCCAGCCGGCGCCTCTGCTCATCCGACCGCTCCTGATCCTCCTGCAAATCCTCCAGCATGGTACGCAGGCGCTTTTCTTCCGCGCCATATCGGATTTGATCCTCCGACGCAGTTTTTCTTTCTGCCTCGATTCCCATAAACTGCGCTTCCAGCTGGGAGATTTCCCGGCGTATCGCTTCCAGCCCCTCGTCTAGGCTGTCGGATTTTTTCCGATAGGCCTCCGCCTGTTTTTTCAGCCCATCGATCTCGCCTTTTCGGCTTAAAAGGCCGGTGCTTCTTCCGGCAGAGCCACCGGTCATGGAACCGCCGGCGTTGATCAACTGTCCGTCCAGCGTGACGATGCGAAACTGATAGCCGTATTGTTTTGCCATCCGAACGCCCTCGTCTAAATCGCTGACAACCGCGATCCGCCCTAAAACGGATTCCACAATGCCCCGGTAAGTCTCATCAAAATCGACCAGTTCGGAGCCGATTCCAACAAAGCCTTCAAATCGTTCCAATCCGTTGACATTCAGCCGTTTTCCTTTTACCGAAGTCAGCGGCAGGAAGGTCGCGCGGCCCGCTCCGCTGTTTTTTAACATCCCGATGGCGCGTTTTGCCACCGTTTCATCATCTACCACAATATTCTGCAAGGCGCCGCCTACCGCCGTTTCCACCGCGACCAGATACTTGGCATCTACCCGCAAAAGGCTTGACAGTGCTCCATGGACACCACGGATCGCACCGCTGCGGCTTTGGTTCAGCACATACTTTACACTGTGGGCAAAGCCCTCCATGTTCCGTTCCAGCTCTTCCAATAAGGCCGCCCGCTGGTTCTGCTCTTTGATTTTCAATTCCAGGCGCTCTTTTTCCCCCTGGATCACCCGCTCTTTTTCCTGTCGGGAAGATAATTTCATCTGCACGCCTTTGGCGGAATTCGACAGGCTTTCCAGCGTTTCCTCCAGCGTCTGCAAAAATTCCCGGCACTCGTCCAGTTCCTTTTTCATCAAACGGCGCTTTTGTTCTTTTTCATCTTTCCCCTCTTCTAAAAGGGAAATTCGCTCCTTTGCATCCGTCAGGGCGTTCTGCCGCGTAACCGCCAATACCTTTTGCTCCGAAAGCGCGAACGCCAGGCGGGATTCCTCTTCTTTTTGCTCCGCAAGCTGCCGGCTGATTTGCAAAATCTGCTCCTGGAATTGCCCGTTCTGCTCCTCTGCGGATTTGATTTTCTCGTCGGCCTGCGCTTGTTTTTGCAAAAGGCCGGATTTCTCCGCTTCTTTCTGCGCTATGTACAGGGAAAAAGCCTCCTGGGAATCCGCTGCAGATTTCTGTTCTTCGGCCAGCATTTGCGCAGACCGCTCATTATGCAAAATATCATTATGCAGCACTGCGACACGGGAATCGGACGAAGCGATTTCTTCTTCCAGCCCGCCGATTTCGGCGCGGATCTGCTCAATCTGTGCGCCAGCTTTCTGCATGTCGGAAAAAAGCTGCTCCATCTGGCAGCTCAGCTGCTCCAATTGCTCTTCGACCCGTTTGTGCTCCAAGCGGCCGACTGTCTGCTGATCATCCAGTTCCCGCAGCTGAACCGTCATTTTAGCAAGCTGCGCCGTCCACAAAGAAAACTCGATTTGCTTGCGCTGCTCGGCCAATTCCAGGAAACGCTTTGCCTTTTCTGACTGGACTTTCAGCGGGCCGATACGGTCTTCCAATTCGGTCATAATATCTTTTAAGCGCAGCAGGTTTTCCTGCGTCTGCGCCAGTTTTCGCTCCGCTTCGGTTTTTCGATAGCGATATTTGGAAATCCCGGCTGCTTCTTCAAAAATCTCCCGGCGCTGGGTACTCTTTGCCCCGATGATCTCGGCAATTTTTCCCTGCCCGATCATCGAGTAGCCGTCCCGTCCCAATCCGGTATCCATGAAAAGCTCATGGATGTCCTTGAGTCGAACCGCGTTATCGTTGATCCGGTATTCGCTGTCCCCACTGCGGTACAGTTTACGGGAAACGGAAATTTCATCGGCATCGATGGGCAAATCCCGCCCTTCATTGCCGATGATCAGCGTGACCTGGGCAAACCCCATGGGACGGCGAAGCTGTGTTCCGCCGAAAATCACATCCTCCATTTTATCGCCGCGCAGCGTTTTGGAAGACTGTTCGCCCAGGACCCAACGCACCGCGTCGGAAATATTGCTCTTTCCACTGCCGTTTGGGCCTACTACTGCCGTAAGCCCTTTTCCGAATTCCAGCTTTACACGGTCCGGAAAAGACTTAAATCCGTTGATTTCCAAATATTTTAAATACAATGTTTCACTTCCTTTATCCAAAAAGGCTCTTTCTCGGGCAAATTCGCATCTGGAAAAATCTCCACCGCATATCCTTTGGCCGCCAGCCAGCGAATATTCTCCCGCTTTTGGCCCACTGCCTTGGAAAGCATTTGGGGACGGACCAGTATTTCCAGCTTTTTTCCCGAAAAACTACCCCTTTCCAGTTCTTCCAGCAGGCGGTTTCGCCATACCCGGGAATAGACCATTTCTCCAAACGCAGGATGAAACGGCCCCGCGATACAACTTTGCTCCAGCGATTGTTCCGCATGCAGCCCGATGCGGATCACGGTGATATTCCTGTCCTCAAAAAAGCGCAGCAGCCAAGCGGTCAAATCCGCAGCCTCTTCCACCGTCAACGGTGTATAACTGCCCTGCCGGTACCATCGCGCCAAATCGGTGCCTTCTACCACCAGCGTGGGGTACAGCCGCACACAATCCGGCTGCAGCGCGGCGATTTTTTTGGCTGTTTCGCAGCGGGAAACCCGCGTTTCCCCCGGAAGGCCAACCATCATCTGTAACCCCAAGGAAAACCCCGCCTGCCGAATCAGGCCGGACGCGTGCTCTACATCTTTTGCCGTATGGCCGCGCCCATTTCGGGAAAGCACCTCATCATCCATACTCTGTGCGCCCAGCTCGATCGTCGTGACGCCATACGCTTTTAACAGCGCCAAAACCTGTGGGTCAATGGCGTCCGGACGGGTAGAAACGCGAATGCCGTCAAACGATCCATCTTCTACAAACGGGTAAGCCGCCTGTAAAAGCGACCGCATCTGTTCCGGTTCAATGGCAGTAAAACTGCCGCCGAAAAAGGCAATTTCCGCCGGAAAATCCCGCCCGTTCAGCTTTTGCGACGCGGCACGGCAGGTTTTTGCAACCTCATCCGGCGACGGCGGGTAAACGCTGCCGCTGATATTTCTCTGATCGCAGAAGCTGCATCGATGCGGGCAGCCCAGATGCGGAACGAAAAACGCTACGTTGGCGTGCTTCATTGCCCCATCAATTCCAGCGCCACCTTAGCCGCAGCCTGTTCGGCGCTCTTTTTGGAGCGGCCTTCTCCCCGCCCGATGACGTTGCTGTTCAGGTGTACTTCGACCACAAACCGTTTGTTATGATCTGGTCCCGACTCTTCCACCAATTCATAGGTCACCCGCTCTTCCGGATTTTTCTGAATGATCTCCTGGAGGATGGTTTTATAGTCTTTAAACGCCGCGGGCGTGTGGTTTTCAACAGCGGGAACTACATAATAAAGCACAAATTTCGACGCCGGTTCCATGCCGCCATCCAAATAAATCGCGGCAATCACCGCTTCAAAAGCATCAGCCAAAATCGATGGACGCTGCCGTCCGCCGGTGGCTTCTTCCCCTTTGCCCAGAAGCAGAAAATCACCCAATCCCAGCTGAACAGCGTACTGGCAAAGCGCTTTTTCGCAAACCAGCGCCGCCCGCAGTTTGGTCAGCTCCCCTTCCGGCAAATGGGAATAATGCCGGAACAGATAATCGGACACGATGATCGACAGCACCGCATCGCCCAAAAACTCCTGCCGTTCATTGCAGGGGTCTTCTTTTTTCCCTTCGTTGGCATAGGAAGAATGGGTAAGGGCGATGGTAAGATATTTTTTGTTATGAAAATGGTAGCCCAGCTTTTCCTGGCACAATTTCAAATCCGTTTGACAGTTCATTCGTTTTCGGCTCCTTGCTCTTTGGCCTTCATCTCAGCCAGATACCCCTCAATCGCGCCGATCACATCCTGGCTGGTAAAGCGCATTGCCTGGCCGATGGCGTTTTTAAAGGCCTTGGCGTCGGAACTGCCATGGGCTTTGATCGTAGGCTTGGAAATACCCAGCAGCGCAGCGCCGCCATACTCTTTGTAATCCATCTTCTTTTTAAATTCCCCGAGGCCGCCTTTCAGCGTCAGAGCGGCAAGCTTGGTCAACGTATTCTTCATCAGGATATCCTTGATCTGGCCGATCAGCGCCTTACTGAGACCCTCGGTCAATTTCAGCACGATGTTTCCGGTAAATCCATCGCACACCGCAACGTCGCATCCGCCCTGGGGAAGCTGGCGCGCTTCCATATTGCCGACAAAATGCAAAGGAGACTCTTTCAGCTGCTGGTAGGCCTGCTGCTGCAGCGGCGCGCCTTTGTGTTCTTCCACGCCGTTGTTGATCAGCGCTACCCGGGGAGACTCCACATCCATGATTTTGTTCATATAAGCGGATCCCATCAGGCCAAACTGAACCAGCATTTCCGGGCGGCACTCCGCATTGGCGCCGCAGTCGATCAGCATATAACGCCCTTCCACCGTCGGGATAACCGGCGCCAGCGCTGCACGCTTAATCCCTTTGATCCGCTTGACGATCAGGCTGGCGCCAACGACAAATGCGCCGGTACTGCCCGCGCTGACAAAAGCGTCGCCTTTGCCCTCGGATAAAAGCTTTAAGCCTACAGCCATGGAAGAATCTTTGTAGCTTTTTAAGATTTCGGTCGGCTCCGCGTTCATGTCCATTACCTGCGGCGCATGAACGATTTCCATCCGCTCCAGCGAAATCCCGTTGTCTTCGGCTGTTTTTCGGATAATGGCTTCATCGCCGGTGAGAACGATATCAACCCCATATTCCGCCACCGCCATAGCGGAACCTTTCACGATTTCCAGCGGGGCATTGTCCCCGCCAAACGCGTCTACAATTATTTTCATAGCACACCATCCTTTCTGTTGATTGGCCTTTTATTCTGACAAAATACCGGGCTGCACCGGCAGCAAATCTCCTGCTGCGGCACAAAAATCATGCAGGCATCGTTTCTGGCTGTCCAGCGCGCGCTGCGCCAGGGCCTGGTAGCGAAGCGACTTGTCCTTAATCCGCTCCGGATTGGGAGGAAGCAAGCCCATATTACTGCCCATAGGCTGAAAGTCCACAACCGTCGGGTCGCTGATGTAGGCGGCAAGCGCGCCCATCATAGTGTCCCTCGGCAGCAGAAGCGCCGGCTTTTGCCGAAGCGCCATCGCCATATTGATTCCCGCCAGGATCCCGGACGCCGCCGATTCGATATACCCTTCTACGCCGGTCATCTGTCCGGCGAAATAGATGCGCCGTTCCTTTCGCAAACAGTAGGAAGCATCCAAAAGTTTTGGACTGTTTAAAAAGGTGTTGCGATGCATGACGCCGTAACGAACAAACTCCGCGTTTTCCAACCCCGGAATCATGGAAAAAACCCGTTTCTGCTCCGGAAAACGCAAATTTGTCTGGAAACCAACCAGATTATACAGCGTTTTTTGGGCGTTTTCCGCCCGAAGCTGCACTACAGCCCAGGGCCGGTGCCCGGTGCGGGGGTCCCGCAGGCCCACTGGTTTCAAGGGGCCGTACCGGATGGAATCGCTCCCCCGTTTGGCCAAAACCTCCACCGGCATGCAGCCCTCATAAACCTTTAAGCGGTCCTGTTCAAATTCTTTCAGCTCCACCGACTGGGCTGAGACCAACGCCTCGTGGAACGCCTCATATTCTTCCCGATTCATCGGGCAATTGATATAATCATCCTCGCCGTTTCCATATCTGGCGGCGAAAAAAGCCTTATCCATGTCGATGCTGTCGAAAGATACAATGGGAGACGCCGCATCGTAAAAACTCAGATACGCTTCTCCCAGCAGCTCTTTGATTGCCTGGGACAGCCCATCGCTGGTCAGCGGACCGGATGCGATGATCACCGGTCCTTCCGGAATTTGGGTCACCTCTTCATGGCGCACCGTAATCATCGGGTGCTCCGTTACCATTTGGGTCATCCGGTCGGAAAACAGATACCGGTCCACCGCCAATGCCCCGCCGGCAGGTACCGCCGTTTCGCGGGCACAGCGCACCACGATGGAACCCAGTCGATACATTTCTTCTTTCAAAAGTCCCGCCGCCGAACCGACCCTGCTGGCCTTCAGCGAATTGGAACAGACCAGTTCCGCAAAGCCCTCATAGTGATGCGCGGGGGAAAATTTGACCGGCTTCATTTCATACAGCGTCACCGGAATGCCGCGGCAGGCCAGCTGCCAGGCCGCTTCACATCCTGCCAGGCCGGCGCCGATCACCGAAACCGTCATCAATCTTTGAGTCCCCTTTCATAATCGCAGCCATCCTTGGCGCAGTAGATCCGGCCCATTTTCCCGGTCTTTTTAAACAATGTCGCGCCGCATTTGGGACAGGTTTCTTTTAACGGCGTATCCCAAGTCATAAAGCCGCATTTGGGATTGTGCTCACATCCGTAATAAGCCTTTCCTTTTTTGGATTTTTTCGCCAGCACCTTGCCGCCGCAAAGAGGGCAAACGCCGCCGGTATCCTGCACGATTTTGCGGGTATTTTTACATTCGGGAAAGCCGGGGCACGCCAAAAACTTGCCGAAGCGCCCGGTTTTGATGACCATTTTCCGGCCGCACAGCTCACAAATCTCGTCTGTTTCTTCGTCCGGTACCTTTACCCTCGTACCGTCCATATTCTTTTCCGCCTGGCTGAGCATGGCAGAAAAATCCCCATAGAACGCCGACAGGGTGTCCACCCAATCGACCGCGCCTTCTTCCACTTCATCGAGATTTTTCTCCATCTGCGCGGTAAAATCCACGTCCACAATTTGTTTGAACTGGTCTTTCATCAGCTGGGTCACGACCTCGCCCAGCGCTGTGGGCTTCAGCGCTTTCGCCTCCCGTTCCACGTATCCCCGGGAGAGGATTGTCGTGATGGTAGGCGCATAGGTGCTGGGTCGCCCAATGCCGTTTTCCTCCAGCGTTTTAATCAGCGAAGCCTCTGTAAAGCGGGGCGGCGGCTGCGTAAAATGCTGCGAGCTTTCCAGGCTCTTTAATTTCAGCAAATCGCCTTTTTCCATTTCCGGAAGCGCGCCCGCTCCCTCTTCTTCCGCGCCGGCGGATTCTTCTTTGCTTTCCTCATACAAAACGGTATACCCGTCAAACTTCACCGTATAGCCGGGTGCTTTAAACAGGTATTCTCCCGCCCGGATATCCACCGAAACCGTGTCCAGCAATGCGGTGGCCATCTGGCTGGCAATAAACCGCTCCCACACCAGCTTATAAAGCTTATACTGGTCACTGGAAAGGCTGCTCTTCACCTGATCCGGCGTCATCTCCGGCATGGTGGGGCGGATCGCCTCATGGGCATCCTGGGCGTTGTTTTTGGATTTATAGACCCGTCGCTTGGGCGGCAGATAATTTTTGCCGTAGCGCCGCTCAATAAAGCCGGCCGCCTGCTGCGCAGCTTCATCCGAGATACGAAGCGAGTCGGTACGCATATAGGTGATCAAGCCCACGGCGCCCATAGACCCGACCTCGACTCCTTCATACAGCTCCTGCGCCGCTTTCATGGTACGACGCGCCTGAAATCCCAGCCGGCGGGACGCTTCCTGCTGGAGGGTACTGGTGGTAAACGGCGGCGCAGGCGATTTTTTTCTCACGCTCTTTTTCACGTTTTCCACTACATAGCTGCAGCCTTCCAACTCCTTTAAAATAGCGTCGGCTTCCGCTTGGGTTTTGATTGAGATTTTTTTGTCCTTGCCATACAGCTTCGCCCCAAACGCCTTTCGGCTGGACTTGCCCAGCAGCTTGGCATCGACAGACCAATATTCTTCCGGCTTAAATTTCCGGATTTCCTCTTCACGGTCTACGATAATGCGCACCGCTACCGACTGCACTCTGCCGGCGGAAAGTCCGCGGCGCACTTTTTTCCACAAAAACGGACTCAGCTTATAACCGACGATCCGGTCCAGAATCCGGCGCGTCTGCTGCGCGTTGACCAGATCCATATCCACCTGCCGGGGCGCGGCCATGCCGGACTGGACGCCTGATTTGGTGATTTCATTGAAAGTGACGCGGTTGGCCTGGTTCAAATCCAGTCCCAACAGGTAGGCAAGATGCCACGAAATGGCCTCGCCCTCCCGGTCCGGGTCAGTAGCCAGATAGACCGCGTCGCTTTTCTTCCCCTTTTTTTTCAGGTTTTGTACCAGTTCCTCTTTCCCTTTGATCTCCACATAGTCCGGCTGAAAACCGTGTTCAATATCGATTCCCAGTTTACTTTTCGGCGAATCCCGGATATGCCCCATGGAGGCGACTACATCGTAGCCCTCCCCGAGATATTTCTGGATGGTCTTTGCTTTTGCGGGGGACTCCACAATAACAAGTTTTGACATTCAATCCCGCCTTTATTTCTGTAATCTTGAAGCGCCGCAAAAAGGGCGTTTTGGAAAAACTCTGCTGAAAACACTATATCTTGTGTGTTTTTCATCTTATTTTGTCAGCAAATACAAAATCTTTTCCCTGCATTTGCCGATATATATCCCATTATTTCAAGTTCTGAAAGCGCTGTCAAGACTTCCGCGGGATTTTTTTGCGTACGCGCCGCGATTTCATCCGCGTTGATCGGAATCTCCGACAAAACTTCATAAATTTCGCGAATATTTTCATCGCATTCCGGTGGAAGATCCCGTTTTTTCCGAATCGGCACCACAGGCTGCGCCAAATCCACCTTTTTCGATTGGCTTTCAGCGGAAGGCATCTTCCTTTCGTTTTGCTCAACCGGGACTCTCCAATCTATTTTGGCGGCATACCGGTATCGATATTCTTCTAAAATATCGCCGGCGCAGGAAACCGGTATCGCTCCTGCCTGCAGCAGGCGAAACGGGCCTTTGGACAATCCGCTCAGCACGCTGCCCGGAACCGCAAACACATCTTTCCCCTGTTCCAGCGCATAATTGGCGGTAATCAGCGATCCGCTGCTCAATTCGCCCTCTACTACGACAACGCCCAACGATAAGGCGGACATCAGGCGGTTCCGGATGGGAAAATGAAAGCCCTCCGGTTTCGCGCCCAACGGAAACTCGGAAATCACGGCGCCCCGCATCGGCGTTTCCCGGCGCAGAGTCATATGTTCCGGCGGATAGACGATATCCAATCCGCAGCCCAGCACGGCAATGGTACTGCCGCCGGCGAGCAAAGCTGCCTCGTGTGCCGCGCCGTCGATGCCGCGGGCCATACCCGTAATGACCACCGCTCCCATGCGTGCCAGGCCGCGTCCCAGGTCAGCCGCAACCGTCCGGCCGTAATCGGAACACTTTCTGGCGCCCACCAGGGTGATTGCCACATTGTCATCCAGCCCGTCCAGCGTACCATCGATATACAAAACAGCGGGCATCGCATAAATATTGCGCAGCCGGTTGGGATATTCTTTCTGGTCCGGCGTCAAGATCCGGTATCCTTGATCCAGCGTTCTTTCCTTTAGGCGCAGCGCATCGGACAAAGACGCGTCGATCAGTTTCTGTTTTTCTGCCGCCGTTAAAAATTCCACATGGCGAAAACCAGTTTTCTTTTCTGTGTAAAAATGCTCCGCCGTTTCAAAACAAGCGACAATATCATTGATCCGGGAACTACCCGCTCCCAGCGCATTGGAAAGCCAAATCCAAAATTCCATTCCCATCCTCCTTTACCGGCACATCTCCCACAAAATCAGCGAAGCGGCCACCCCCGCGTTCAGCGATTCCGCATCCCCTTTCATCGGGATATAAAGTGTTTTCTCACAGGCGTTCAATACCGACTGGGAAATCCCGTTTCCTTCGTTTCCAACTACCGTTACCGCCTTTTGGGGGAAACGGAATTTTCCCAACCGGACCGCAGTATCATCAAGCGCCGCCCCAAAGCTGGCAAATCCCTCTTTTTTCAAATCCTCCAGCGTCTGTGCCAGATCCGGTACCGTCCAGACAGGCAGCCGGAATACGCTGCCCATCGTGCTTCTGAGCACCTTAGGGCTATAGCAATCCGCGCAGCCTTCACTTAAAATAATGCCATCCGCGCCGAACGCGTCTGCCGTCCGGATGATCGTTCCCAGATTGCCTGGGTCCTGCAGATGGTCCAGCGCAAGGAATTTGTCGTCGGATCCGGCAATCTGCCGGGGCGGGCGCTGCGGCATTTTGCAGACACAGTAAATTCCCTGAGGGGTCTTCACGCTGCTGATTTTTGCTTCCAAACTGCCGGAAACCAGATACGCCGCCTGCGCTTTTCGGCACAGCGCATCCCACAGCGGAGCATGGCGCGCCGCGCCGTCCTCACTGGCAAAGACCTGCTGCAGAAAAAGGCCGCAGCGCAGGACTTCCTGCGCCATCCGCGTCCCTTCTGTCAAAAAAGAGGCGCTTTCTTCCCTGTATTTACGGTTTTCCCGCAGTTTTATCAGCCATTTGATCTTTTCGTTATCCTTACTGGTTATCCGTTCCATTCAAAACTCCATCCATTTGCAAAACAAGCCCGTGTCAGTAAACACGGGCTTGTAAAACTTCTATTAAAGAGCCGCTTTCGCTTTTTCCACCAGAGAGGTAAACGCTTCCGGATCGTTGATTGCGATTTCGGAAAGCATTTTTCTGTTGAGTTCCACGCCGGCTTTTTTCAGGCGGGAACATACATCCTCATACTCGTTCTTGCCCGTCACATGCAGAAACTGCACTTCAGGATGCGGCGCAGCATGGGAGAGCACACCAATCATCGCCCGATTGATGGCGCGGGCACCGCGGCTGCCTCCTGAGACGAGCACGGTCAGTTTG
>JBJEQT010000015.1:0-4850 GCA_051881895.1 Oscillospiraceae bacterium | reverse complement strand
AAAAACAGGTATCCCAAAAGAACAGCTGAGGGAAAAGCTCTCCGGCGTTATCAAGGATGGCAGAATCGTAGTCAATGAACAGATATACGGCTTGCTTTCCGACCCGAAAAAAATGGAAGCCCTGCTCAATTCGGGCATTATCGGGAAGCTGCTGAAAGATTTTGGGAGGTAGAAAGAATCATGAGTGATCTCTCCGGCCTGCTGAACGGCCTTTTGGGAAGTGAGGCGGACGGCGGTTCAGAGGGCATGGATGGCCTTTTCGACCTGCTGGGCGGACTGCTGCAGTCCGCCCCGGCGGAAAAAAAGGAGGAAGGACGCCAGGAACCAAGAAAACCGCCGGATATGCCGGATTTGGAACAGATGATGAAAATCGTTTCGCAGCTGCGGGCGGATGACAAAAATATCCGGCTGCTCCAGGCGCTGCAGCCCCACCTTACCCCGGAAAGGGCCGCCAGGGCCGATGAAGTAATCAAAATTCTTCGATTGGCCAATCTGCTGCCGTTGCTGCGCTTTTTTGGCGGGCCAGAAGAAAAAACAGGCGATGGAGAGGAGAAATAGTCATGGACCAATGGAACAAGGGAGGCCTTTCCCGGGAAGAATTTCTGAGGATGCGGGAAAGCGCCATCCGTCAGCTGCGGGAACTTGCCCAAAAGCAGCAAGCCGAACGAGCTGCGAAACCTGTGCCGCAGCAGTCCGGTTATGCCCCGAAGAGAGATGATGCGGTTTTGCCCGATCCGCCCGCCCCGGCGGCGAAAGAAGAGAAAGATCCTGACCCGAAGCGGGAAGCCCCCGCCGGTGAACAGGAGAACATCTCCCCAAGGCAGCAGGCTTCCTCTTTGGAGGGCGAAGAAAGACCGGACTTCGGGTGTCCTGCGGCTCAGCCCCAAAGCGGGGATTTCGCCGCCGCGATCCCGGCCGATGTGCGCCAAAAGCCGCAGGATGCATCGGAAGCAGATTCGTCCGCACCTGTTTCGGATAATCTGTTTCAAACGTTTTTTGACATATCACGCATTACCGAAAACATAGGGTCTGCCGCGGCAAGCGGGAGCCCGGCGGAATCGGATGATCGGGCGGAGGAACCAATGCATGCCGCAGAAGAAAATCTCACCCCGGCCCGATTGGAAACGTCTGCGCCGGAGAAAAAAGCCGAAGAAAAAATGCAAAAAGAAGTTTTACCGGCTTTCTCGCAGGACGATCTTTTCCTTCTGCCGGAGCAAGCGCCCAAAATCGAAGACGAAAGCGATCAGCTTTACCGCCAGGCGGAGCCCCTCTCGCAAAAGGGAGCCGGGCTTTCTTTTGCGGATGAAGCCTCTTCGTCTTGGCAGCCGGAAGCGCTGAAGCCGGGTATGGCCCCTTTGTATCATCCGGATGCAGCGGTGCTGCCGCGAACCGGAAAAGGAGGCGCTTTTCATCCGGACGCGGCACGGCCGGCGAAAGAGGGACGCTATATCCCGCCGGAACCGTTCCAAAAACCGCCGTACCGGCGAAGAAGCTTTTGGAAAGCGGGAGATCCTAAAAAAAAATAGACGGGGGGAACCCCATTGTGTTGATGCACCCGCCGCAGAAAGATGGCGTGCTGCTGCTTGGCGTATTGATTGCTTTATATGTAAACAAAGCAGACCCAAAGCTGATGCTCGGCATCCTTTATCTGCTGCTGTAAGCCTGGCGGCCGGCAAAAGCCCTGTGTCCTTTTGCCGGCCGTCTGTCCTGTCAGGGAGCCAGAAGAATGAAAACAAGCAGAGAAGGAGAATGCCCATGACAAGCCCATATGGCCGAACCGGAACGGAAGGAAGCAGAGCCAGACCGTTTGTGCGCCTTGCCGCGCTTTTGGAAAAAACGTTCCAGGGCGGATACACGCCGCAGCAAATCCGTGCGGCTTATGATTTTCCCCCGGATTCGACCGGCCTTGGCCAGACGATCGCGCTGGTCACCACGGGAAACCAGCCGAATATCGAGTCGGATCTCCGTGTTTTCAGCCGCTTTTTTTCTTTGCCCGAAGCGCGGCTGACCGTTGGGCGGATCGGCCCGGTCCCGGAAAATCCGGCGCAGGATTGGTCGCTGGAAACAACGCTGGATGTGGAGTGGGCACACGCACTCGCGCCACAGGCACAGCTGGTGCTGATTTATGCCGCTTCCGACCGTATCGGCGACCTGATGCAGGGAGTTGATACAGCGGCCGCGATGGGCGCGGATGTTGTGTCTATGAGCTGGGGGGAGCGCGAACGTACCGGGCAGGAGGAGCTGGAACAGATTTTTCGGCTGCACCCGTCCGTGCTGTTTACAGCGGCCGCGGGGGACCAATCCTCGGTTTTACTGTATCCGGCGGCCTCACCGCAGGTGCTTTGCGCCGGCGGCACCAGTCTTATCTTGTCCGGGACCGGTACAAGAGTCAGCGAAACCGTCTGGTACGATACCGGCGGGGGCCCAAGCAGCCTTTTTGCCATTCCGCCTGCCCAGGCAGCCATGGAAGGAATCGGGGAAAAAACATCCGGTATGCGGGGAACGCCGGACGTGAGCTTTTGCGCGGACCCGGAGCACGGCGTTGCCATTTATCACAGCGCGCCGATTTTCGGTTCCGCGGGCTGGGGCCGTGCCGGCGGCACCAGCCTGGCGGCGCCGGCCTGGGCGGCGATTTTGGCAGGCATCCGGCAGAGAAAGGGAGAAGTCAAACCGGAAGAGCTGTACCGCGTCGCCGGCGGGAACCGGTATCTGGAACCGCAGCCATATTTTATCGACATTGTACAGGGGGAAACCCGCCTGCATCAGGCGCAGAAAGGATGGGACTTGTGTACCGGATTGGGCTCTCCTCGGGTCAGCCGTCTGCTGGCCGGGTTGGAAGAAGCCGCCTCCCGGCGATAACATTTTTCTGCGCTTATCATACAATAAAGATGACCGTAAGAACGGTTGAACGGATAAAGGAGGTTTTTTATGAGCAAAGGCTATATTGTCGCGCAGCTTTTTACGGCAAGGCAGGCGCGCCCTGTCACCAATGCCACGGTGATCATCTCCCGGCCGGATGCCGGCGAAACGATTGTGCGCACCGTGGAGGTGGACCGGGAAGGAAAGACGGAGCCGATCGAGGTGGATACACTGCCCAAAGAGCTTTCTTTGGACCAGACATACGATGGCATCCCCTACACTACTTATGATGTAACGATCCGGGCTTTTAACTTTGCCAACCAGATGATTCGCAGAGTGCAGGTGTTTGAATCGGAAACAACGCTGCAGCAGGTAGAACTGATCCCGTTTGACCGGGAGTCCTACAATAACAATACAGATTTTATTTTTGAAACGCCCGCCCACAGCCTGGCGCAGGCGGATTGTGAACCGAACTGCCCGGCGGGACAGCCGCCCAAACAGCAGCCGCTCGAACAGGGAGCGCAGCCGCAGGTGCTGCAGAGGGTCATTATTCCCAGTCAGATCGTCGTGCATTTGGGAGCGCCCCGATCCAACGCCGAGAACGTCTATATCTCTTTTCCGGACTATATTAAAAATGTTTGCTCCAGCGAAATTTACCCGACTTGGCCGGAAAACGCCATCCGCGCCAATATCTATGCCCAGATTTCGCTGGCGCTGAACCGTGTTTATACAGAATGGTATCCCAGCCAGGGATATAATTTCCAGATTACCAACTCCACCCAATACGATCAAAAATTTGTGAAAGGGCGGAACATTTTTGAGAATATCAGCCGGATCGTAGACGAAATTTTTAATGTTTATGTCAGCCGCATCGGCTCCAGAGGCCCCTTTTTCACCGAATACTGCGACGGGCGGCAGGTGAGCTGCCCCGGGATGAAGCAGTGGGGCACAGTGGACCTGGCAAATCAGGGCTATTCGCCGCTGGAGATACTCAAGTACTATTACGGCAACAACATCGAATTGCTGGAAACCAATAATATTCAGGATATCCCCCAATCCTATCCGGGCACGCCGCTGCAAAGGGGGTCCAGAGGCACCTATGTGCGGATCCTGCAGGCGAAGCTGAACCGGATCCGGAGAAACTATCCTCTGATTGGCGCGGTTGTAGAAGACGGCGTGTTCGGCCCGGCTACCGAAAGTGCGGTAAAAACATTCCAGAGCATTTTTAACCTTGCGCAGGACGGCATTGTGGGAAAGGCCACCTGGTACAAAATCTCGTATATTTATGTCGCGGTGACCAAACTGGCGGAACTGGGGGCGGAAAACGAGAATCTTCCTGCCGATGCAAGCTCCTATCCCGGCAATGTGCTGCGGGAAGGTTCCACGGGAGTCGGCGTTTCCATAGTTCAGTTTTACCTGAGCACGGTCAATATGTTTTACCAGACGGTTCCCGCAGTGGATATCGACGGCATTTACGGCCCGGCGACCACAAATGCGGTGAGAATTTTCCAACGGCAGTTTAACCTGCCGCAGGACGGCATTGTGGGAAAAAACACCTGGAATAAGCTGTATAAAATTTACCTGGAACTGGTCGTCCAGCTGCCTGGTTCCACCACCAGCTGTCCATCCTACCCGGGCAGTCCGCTGCGCAGGGGGGATTTCGGAAGGGATGTCAGTACGCTGCAGGCCTGGCTGAGCTATATTGCCGACTACGACCCGAGCATCCCGAAAGTAACGTCCGACGGAATTTTCGGCGCGTCGACGCAAGATGCGGTAATCGCATTCCAGCGCAGCTACGGGCTGGTAGCGGATGGTATCGTCGGGCAGGCTACCTGGAGCCGCCTGTGTGAGGTATCGACGCAGATCGCCACCGGGACCGCCTCGGATGAATATCCGGGCTTGCCGCTGCGGGTGGGGTCTTCCGGCGCCAATGTGCTGAAAATGCAGCGATATCTTAACTACATCGCCAATACCTACCCCAATATTCCGCG
>JBJEQT010000014.1:0-21977 GCA_051881895.1 Oscillospiraceae bacterium | reverse complement strand
CCCGGCACCATCCGAAAATCATGGATGGTCATCTTGTCATTGATGCCGCTCACGATTTCCGCAATTTTTTTGCGCATCGCCTGTGTTTCCTCGCAGTCATCGGCGATGGGGTCATAGTGGAGAACAAACGGCATATGCAGCACAGACTGTACATGTTTTTCTGCGTTATCAATCATGTCATGGGCCTGCATCACATCTATTGTGCGGGAAACTTCCACATGAGCGCTGCCCATGATCCGGCCGGGACCGTAGTCATGCAGGACCAGGTCATGTACGCCGGTGATATCCGGATAACTTAAAATAATGTCGTATAGCTCATGCACCAACTCCGGATCCGGCTTCTGCCCCAAAATCGGGCTGATGGTTTCTTTGGCAAGGCCATAGCCGGAATAGAGAATAAAACCGCCGACCATCAAGCCCAAAAATCCGTCGATGGGAAAGGGCAGAAAACGCGCGATGATGATACCCAGCGTGGTGGCGCCGGTGGAAATGCAGTCGTTCAGGCTGTCCTGCGCCGCGGCGCGCAGTGTTCCCGAGTCGATCTTTTTGTCGAGTTTCCGGTTGAACATGCTCATCCACAGCTTCACCAGGATGGACAGCAGCAATCCGGCAATCACGAACAGGCTGAACTCTACCGGTTCCGGATGGATGATTTTTTCCACGGAGCTTTTCACGACGTCGAAGCCTACCAGCAATACAAAAAAGGTGATGACCATGCCGCTGATATACTCGATGCGTCCATGGCCGAAAGGATGGTCTTCATCCGCCGGCGCGGCAGCCGCCTTAAAGCCGATAAAGGTCACTACCCCGCTGCCTACATCGGAGAGGTTGTTAAACGCGTCACCGGTGATAGCGATTGAGTTGGAGATCAGCCCCAAAATAAATTTTGCCGCGAACAAAAACAGGTTGCAAACGATTGCCACCCAGCTGCTGAGCATGCCGTAGCGTTCCCGCACTTTGGGTGAATCGGTTTTATCCGCATCTTTTATAAAAAGCCTTACCAAAAGATTCGTCATATCTTTCCGCCTTTCCACATTGTCATTTCCGCCTTGCCGCGGCTATCAAAAAATAATTGTACCTCTGCGATTCGAGTTGGTCAAGGGTATCCTGCTATGCGAGGCGCAAAAAACGACAAAGAAAAACCCGCCATCAGGCGGGCTTTTTCAAGATTTTGTTACTTTTTATGGATCTCACAAATACGGGTGGCAATGCTGGTCAGGATCTCGATATTTTTCTCCATGGCCTGAACGCACACATACTCGTATTTTCCATGGGCACTATGGCTGCCGGAGCCGAGATTGGGGCAAGGCAGGCCCATGAAGGAAAGGCGGGCGCCGTCGGTACCGCCGCGGACCGGTCCGCTGATGACTTTTACGCCGACGTTTTCAATCGCCTCTTTGGCAGCGTCCACAATATACATGTTGTTGAGGATCTGCTCTTTCATATTTCGATAGGAATCCGTAATGGTGACCGTGACTGTATCCGCGCCGTATTTGTCGTTGAGGTAGGCGGCGATTTTTCGAAACGTTTCTTTTTTCTTCTCCAGCTTGGCGGAATCGTGATCCCGCAGGATATAGGACATATCCGCATTTTCCACGTTTCCTTTCATGGAATTCAAGTGGTTAAAGCCCTCATGTCCCTCCGTATAAGCGGGATTTTCAAACACCGGCAGCATCCCCTGGAATTCCATGGCCACCAGCACCGCACTGACCATTTTGCCTTTGGCGGAACCCGGATGGACGCTCTGGCCGTTGATATGTACCTTTGCGGAAGATGCGTTGAAATTATCATATTCCAAGCTTCCAACTGTACCGCCGTCCACCGTATAGGCAAACTGCGCGCCGAATTTCTTCACATCGAAATGATCTACGCCGGTTCCCACCTCTTCGTCGGGCGTAAAGCCGATCTTGATGGTGCCGTGCTTTACTTCCGGATGCTCCAGCAGGTACTCCACCATACCGATAATGGCGGTAATGCCGGCCTTGTCATCAGCGCCCAACAGCGTGGTACCGTCGGTCGTGATCAAATCCTTCCCCTGATACATGAGCATCTTGGGGAAGTTTTTGGGGCTGAGCACGATCCCCAACTCTTTGTTGAGTACAATATCGCCGCCGTCATAGTTTTTGATCAGCTGCGGTTTGATATCGTTGCCGGGCATGTCGGGCGAAGTATCCATATGAGAAATAAAGCCGAACGCCGGAACGTCAAAATCCACATTGGACGGCAGCGTACCGGTCACATAGCCAAATTCATCCATCTCCGCGTCAGCAATACCGATGCTTTTGAGCTCTTCTACCAGGTATCGCGCAAGCGCTTTTTGCTTTTCCGTACTGGGAAAGCAGTCTGCGCCGGGTGCAGACTGGGTATCAAAGCTGACATACTTTAAAAATCTGTCCAAAACCGGGGTCATAGAAAAATCCTCCTTGCGGTAAGTAATATTCTTGCCTTTAGTATACCATTTATTGGGAGCTAAAAAAACCCCGGTTGTCAAATTTTCTTTTCCGTCGTATGATAGGGGTTAGAAAACAGAAGGAGATTGCCGCATATGAAAAAAAAGACGTCAGGCCCCGCCCAACGGCCCCAAGGCCAATCGGTTAAAAAAACGATCGTCATCAACTGTTTTACAGGCGAAGAGCGGGAGGTCGACCGCCGTAAGATCAAAATCATCGACGGAATGGAAATCGGAAACACCCGTGTCGAGCTGGATAACGGCGTTAAGCTGGCGGTTGTGGGCGATGGAAAATATCACACCCTGGGCAAGCCGAAGGAACGCTGGGCGGAGGTTGCCGAAGTACGGGTCCTGCCCGACGGCGAATACGGGGACGGCGAACTGTTGGGATGGACGCCTCTGTTTTTTGCCGGCAGACAGGGCGGCGCGCCTGGTACCAGAAAATCCGTCCCAAACCAGCATGACCAAACATCTTCCCCAAAACCGCAGCCTTCCAAAGAAAACGCGGCAGATGTCCCCGCAGGTGGGACCCGCGCCGGACAGGGCGCACAGCTGCCGTCCCGTCCGCGAAAAGGGGCAAATTCCTCTTCGGCTTCCGCTCGTCCGGCCAAAACCGGCGGAAAACTCCCACCCCGCCCCAAACAGCCGAAGGGCCGCACATCCGACAAAAAACGGCAAAATAACATTTAAAAGCATTTCCCGCGCAAAAAAGGGACGGAATGAATTCCGTCCCTTTTTGTTATGCTTTGCGAAAAGCGGTCAGCCCCATATACTCGGTACGCTGGAAGAATTATCGTCTGTGGCCGGATCGGTCTCGCCGGGATCCGGGTTCTCCGGGTCAGTCTCTCCGGGGTCCGGATTCTCCGGGGCGGACGGCTCCGACACAGAAGAAGCAGGGTCTCCTCCGCCGGAAGAGGGTGCATCCGGTTTTTGCTCCGGAGCAGAACTTGCGCCTGGCGTAACAGTAATGGTCAAGGTCACCGCGCCGGAGCCATCGGAAAAGCTGCCCCGGATTTGAACGGTTCCCGCCTTCACGCCCTGGATCACCAGGTCGCTGCCATCAACCGAGAGATTGATCTGGCCGTCGCCGCCGGTAATGGTCCAAACAACATCCTCGCCGTTTGAAGAGCTGAATTCAATGTAAACCCGCTTGCCAACGGCGATCTCAGCCTCGTTCGTTGCCAGCTCAATGGTTCCGCCCTTGGATACCGTTACGCTGTAATAGGCTACAAACTCTCCGTTTACGCTGTCATACAGCGTTGCTTTGATTTGGGCTTTTCCCTCTTTTACGCCTGTTACTTTTCCGGTATTGTCCACCGTCGCAACGCGCTCATCGCTGCTGGACCAGGATACGGTCCGCATGGTGGCGTCCTCCGGCGCAATCACCGCCTGCAGCTGCACGCTCTTTTTCGGTGCCACAATGGAGGGGCCTGAAATACTCAGCCCTGTTGCCGGGATATAGGTTCCCACTTTCACGGTAATCGAAGCGGATGCCCCGTTGGCTGTTGTGGCGGTAACAACCGCAGAACCGATCTTTTTGCCGGTGACAACGCCATCTAAAACAGAGGCCACCGCCGGATCACTGGTCGTCCATATAAGCCCTTCTTTGCTGGCGCCTTCCGGCTCAACAACCAAAAGCGAAATCAAATCGATATTTCCGTCTACCGGAATCCCAACGCTTTCATTGGAAAAATGCATCGCCGTGATGGCGCCCGCGCCTACGGTGATGGTCGCGGAAGCCGTATAACCGCTTTCCTCCGTTGTAACGGTAATAACCGCCACACCGGTTTTATGCGCAGTCACATTTCCGTACTGGTCCACGCTGGCCACCTCCGAATCGGAGGAAGACCAACTCACATTGCGGTTCACAGCCGTGCTGGGCAGCACGGTAGCGGTCAAAGACGCCGTTTCTCCCGGCTTCAGCGACAGATTTTCCGGAGACAGGGAAACGCCGGCCACCAGCGCGGCGATTTTTTTGGCTTCATACCAGGCTTTTGGCATGACCGGGTTCGGGTTTACATAAGAAGCGGAAGTATCTACCGTCTCCGACTCGCCCTCCCGCACGCGGCGGGCCACAATGGCAAAACGGGCTTCTTTGAAGTCATACGTGCAGGTGGAAAGAGTGATCAGCTGGTCGCCGGGCTGAATGTCCACGCCGGTGACGATCAGCGAACGGGACAGGACTTCGTTGGCAAACGCCATCAGCTCCTCATCCGTTTCCGCCTCGATAAAGTTATGATATTCAAAGTTCGGGGCATGCTCCGGCAAGGTAGACGCGATGAACATACCGACGATCTTATATTTTCCCTCTTCATACAGGCTGTCGAAATTGATGACCGGGTGTTGTTTGTAATAGTCCAGACTCTGATAGTTAATCAGTTCGCCAAACATCTGGCCGTCTTTCATATTATGGCTGTATATCGGGATATTGGTACTTGGCTTTTCGATGTCCACACGGCAGTCGGCAAAGGGAATGCCGTATTTGTTATCCGCTTTGGAGAAGTCCTTATGCAGATAATAATCGTTGTCATCGGTCTGCACCACGGGGTAATTGACCTGCGTCCCATCAATGGACAGCCAGCCGACAATATCTTCGTTCATCTCCCACAAAGAAGCAAACTTGGTCAGATAGGCCCTCGGATAGTTCTCGCTTACCTCTCCGTTTCCCAATAGGCCGGCCACGCCGTCGTAAAACTTGGCGTTGTGATCCGACTGCCCATAATAACTGATCAAATAGGTGCAGGAACCAATAAAAACAATGATCGCTACGTCAAAAATAACTTTTCGAATCTTGTCCGACATGCTGTCCTTTTTGGTTGGCACCATCATGCGCAGGATTTTTTTGTACCAAGGGATTTTTCTTTTTCTCCTGGATGATGCGGAAACGCCCGCCGACTCTGCGGACGGCGCTGCTGATCTGACAGCCGCTTGTTTTGTTTTCTTGTATGGTTTTCTATTATTCGGAAGCATGTTCTGCGTCCCCTTCTTCGTAGATTACCTTATGTTTTCACACAAGTCCCGCATAATAAGTACCTGCCAAAAAGCGATTTATTGCAGGAGTTATTGGATTTTCACCGTTTTGTCATCATTTTTTCATGACTGCGGCGCATCTTTTACTATTGTAGCATCAACCGAAAAAAAAGCCAAGAAAAATCCAAAAATTCATTTTATGGCGTATGGGCAGAACTTTTGCGGCAGAAAGAAGCTGCCGGCAGAAAAAACTGCCGGCAGCGCAGCGCCATTTTTGTTATTCCGCTTCCTGTTCGCAGTATTCCACGATTTTTTGGCATGCCTCGGTAAGATATTCCGCTTGCGCATACTCAATTTTACCTTCATCGCACAGCTGGGCCAGCTGCGGATCGATGGGCATCTTCGCCAGGACAGGCAGGTTAAATTCTTCGCCGATCCGCTCGATATGGCTCTCTCCGAAAATTTTGATCTGCTTGTGGCAGTCCGGGCATTCCACATAGCTCATGTTTTCCACCAGGCCGATCACATTGACCTGCATGGCGTTGGCCATGTTCAGCGCCTTTTCCACCACCATACCGACCAGTTCCTGCGGAGACGCTACAACAACGACCCCATCTACCGGGATGGACTGGAACACCGTGATCGGCACGTCGCCGGTTCCCGGAGGCATATCCACAAACAAAAAGTCGATATCGTTCCAGATCACATCGGTCCAGAACTGCTTCACTACGCCTGCGATCATCGGGCCGCGCCAAATAACCGGAGCGGTTTCCTCCTCCAGCAGCATGTTGGCGGAAATCACATGGATACCCGTTTGCGTCTCGGCAGGGTAAATACCCGCCTCGTCGGACATGGCGCGGTCATGCACGCCGAACGCGCGGGGGATCGACGGGCCGGTGATGTCCGAATCCAGAATGCCCACCCGGTATCCCAGGCGGCTCATGGAAACTGCCAGCAAGGAAGTGACGAGCGATTTTCCTACGCCGCCTTTGCCGCTGGCCACCGCGATGACTTTGCGCACTGAGCTCATCTCATGAGGCGCCTCTAAAAAATCCTTCAGGCTTTTCGCCTTGGAGGGGCAATTTTCTCCGCAGCTGCTGCAGTCATGGGTGCAATTTTCCGGAACTTCCCGGGAAGCGCACTCCTCGCCGCAGGACGAGCAGTCGTGATTACAATTTTCAGCCAAACCATTCAACTCCTAATCAAACATTTTATCTTTTCTTATTGTATCGCTCTGCCAGCGAGCTGTCAACTAATCCTCAAACAGCCCTTTTTTCAGCACTTCTCCCTCTTCCATCAGCACCCGTCCTTTGGCCACTACCGTTTGAATTTCCATTTCCGGGCCAATTACGACCAAATCGGCATCGCTGTCCGGCGCCAGGAAGCCTTTGCGCGGATAAATTTCCAGCGCCTGCGCCACATTCCGGGTCACGAAGCAAAGCGCCCGCTCCAAAGGCATCCCCTTTCTCACAAGGGACTTTATCTGGCCGAACAGGCTGGTCATTTTTGCATAAGTAATGCCGATCAGCTCTTTATTCGGCCCCCATTTGGGCATACTCCCGTTGGAATCGGAGCTGATGGTCAAATGGTCCTCGGGAATGCCGCGGGCCAGCACATCCAGGATCTCCTGCGATTTCGGATCGGCATCCTCATTGCTGGTGTAATCCGCGTAGCCGCCCAATGCGGTGAATTCGACCACGTCGTCCTCCAATATTTTGCGCATATGGGTGGGACGGAAATGCTTAATGGGGATATCGGTGGTCTTGACAATATCGATAATCATTTTTAACCCCTGGCGCCCCACGCCGGTGTGCATATGGACCACGCCGGGCTTTTTACTCAAAAGGCCGGCGATTCTGGCCTCACTTGCCAGCTTAATCATTTCTTCCTTGGTCAGATTGGAACTGCGATGGTCGGAGATGGCCACCTTTACGCCGATGACCTCCTGCAAAAACATAATGTCATCTCCCACCGACCCGGTCAGGGTAGGCGATGGGATCTCATACGCGCCGGTCAGGCAATAGGCTGTAATCCCCTCTTCGTTGAGCGCCTTGGTTTTGGCAAGGAGATTCTGCACGCTGCGGGTTCGGGAGTCTGTTCCCAAAAGGCCCACAAGGGTGGTAACGCCGGCTTTTACGCTGTCGGAAAAGCGAAGTTCCGGCACACGGCTGGTAAATCCGCTCTCGCCGCCGCCTCCGGTGATGTGAACATGCTGGTCAATGAGTCCCGGAATCACACGCCGGCCGGCAGCATCGATGATGCGGCAACCCTCCGGCAGCGCTGTGATCTGCGGCTCTATGGCAATCACTTTGTCATTGCAGATCAGGATATCCCTTTTTCCCAGATGATCCGGGCTGTAAAGATCCGCGTTTTTTACGCACACAAACATACTGTTGTCCTCCCTTTTTACTGTAACCCGCCAAAGTTGCTGAACGGCCACAGGGTAAATCTGGCCCTGGCTTTAATATTTTCCGCCGGGATAAACGGTTCCTCCCAATAACGGGCATCCTCGGACCCGGCCCGGTTGTCGCCCAAAAACAGGTAATACCCCTCCGGTATTTCAAATTCCATCTCTGCTCCGCCTTCGGGATACACGACATACGGTTCCTCCAGCGGCTGCCCGTCCACAACGACGCTTCCGTCCTCCCGGATCGTCACCGTCTCGCCGGGTAGGCCGACCAGGCGCTTGATGAGGGTTTTTCCCAGTTCATCCGATTCAAAAACCAGAATCTGCCCCCGCTCGACTTTTTCCACATTGTGGACATAGGTACAAAACAACACGCTTTTTTTCTGGATCGTTGGCAGCATGGAGCCAGACGGCACCATCACCAGCATGAATACAACTTTCAGCAAAAATACGATAACCAGGACCTCTGCCCCTAAAGGAAGGATCCACTCTTTTAAAATTTTTTTCCAAACGCTCACTTGTTCTCACCCGCCCTTTCTCCGCCGCACGCTGACTCCGGCGCGGCAGCGATTTTCTTTTTCTTTCGAATCCAAAAGTCCCACACGCCTGCAAAGCATCGCCGAGAAACGCTTTTTTGCAAAAAGGTTTTGTCCGCCTCGCGCCAAACTTTGCCAACAGCCACCATTATACACTCTTTTTCTCTGCTGTACAAGAAAAGGACCCGGAAAAACATGCAAGAAAAAAGGATTCGCGGAAAATGAACCCGCAAATCCTTTTGCTGCCAAAATGGCCTTATTTTTTCAGCGCGATCGCTTCGATCTCTACCAGGCCTCCCATGGGAAGCGCGCCTACCGCGAAGCAGCTTCTGGCCGGACAATCGGTTTTAAAATAAGTCGCATAAATCGAGTTGACCGACGCAAAATCGCTCATGTTCTGCAGATAAACGGTGGTTTTCAGTACCGTATCGTAATCCGCGCCGCCCTCTTTGAGCACCTCGCCCAGGTTTTTCAGCGCCTGCATGGTCTGCTCTTCTACCGACTGGCCCGCCAGTTTGCCGGTAGCAGGGTTGATACCCAGCTGGCCGGAAGTAAATACCAGGTTGTCACAGCTGGTTCCCTGAGAGTAAGGGCCGATCGCGCCGGGGGCTTTATTCGTCGCAATAATCTGTTTCATCACACAAACATCCTTTCTGTTTTTATATGTTATGAAAACATATAACGCAAAATTTACCTTTTTATCTTATCCTTTTCCCCGTATGATGTCAAGAAAAGAAAGGCCCGCGCCGTTATTCCACCGGCAGGTACAGCGCCACATAATCCAAAGGGTTCGGCTGGCTGTAGTCGGTAAAAATCCAGAGGCCGAAAATTTCTTCTTTCACCGAAAGCCCCTGCGAAGCTGCATATTCCAGCGCGGGGGCGAGCATCTGCTCCATCCGAATGCCCCAGGGGGAACGCAGCACCGTATAAACGGCTTTCGGCGCGCTTACCAGCCGTCCGTTCTCCGAAATCCCGCTTTTCTTTTCTTCCGGCAGAAGCGCTGCCGTAAACAGGCGCGTCATCTCCCATCCGGCGTCTCCCCGGGCGGCAACAAATCCCGCTTCAATCAAAGACCCCACAAGCTGAGAAGGCGGCTGGCGCTCCTGCTCCACCATATTGTTAAAATAGGCCTGGCTGTCTGCCGGCGACTCATGAAACAAAACCATCGGCGGCATAGGGCACACCTGGAACACATCCAAATTTTCTTCCAGCATCCGATAATCTTCTATCGTCGCCCGGATCCGTCCCAACAAAGCCTGCTGCTCCCGGATTTTCTCCTGCACCTGGCGTTCCTTTTGCTCCAGCAGGATTTTCACATCCCGGTTCTGGTAGGAATTCATAATGTTCCGCACTTCTTCTACCGGAATATCCATACTGCGGTAAAACAGTACGTCCAGCAGCGCATAGATATCCGCCGGCGTAAAATACCGGTACCCGTTTACCGCATCTTTTTTGGAATAGACGATCCCCATTTTCTCGTAATACCGGATCGTATCGGTCGAAACGCCCAGGATATTGGCCACTTCTCCGATTTTGTAGCTTTTGCGCATCTCGTGTTTCCTCTTTCTTTTCTCAGCGCTTCGGCGCCTTTTGAGCCGCCTGCAGCACAGCATACAACGCGTGATTTTCCGCCAGATGCCGCACCCTCTCCCGCTCATTGCCGCTTCCTCTGGCCAAATGCAGCTGCACCGTCTGCTCATACCACGGGCTGGATACCGATACAAAAACCAATCCCACCGGTTTTCCTTCCGACGGGTCCGGTCCCGCTACACCGGTGACCGACACGCCGATATCCGCACCGGTCCGGATTCTGACTCCCTGGGCCATCTCCAGCGCTGTCCGGTCAGAAACCGCGCCGTAAATTTGGAGTGTTTCTTCCTTTACGCCCAAAAGTTCCGCTTTCATCTCGTTGGTGTAGGTGCAGATTCCCGCCCGCAGCACCTGCGACGTGCCGGGCACTTCGGTAATCCGCTTTGCCACACCGCCGCCGGTACAGGACTCCGCGGTGGACACGGTCAGCCCCTTTTGGCGAAGCTCTGTTACCGCCGCGTTCTGCAATGTCCCCACGTCCACACCGTAAACGTAGGAACCCATGCGGTTTTGGATTTTCTCTACCGCCGGAGCCAGCAAATTCTTTGCTTCCTGCTCATTTTGTGCGGCAGCCGTCACCCGCAAAAGCACCTCGCCCGTTTTGGCATAAGGCGCAATCGTCGGGTTGCGGGAAGACTCCATCAACTCCCTCAGCTGCTCTTCCGCCGCCGACTCCCCGATTCCAAACAAATGCACCGTTCGGGAAAGAAAAGTCTGGCCGGTCTTCCCCTCCAGGTAGGGGCGCACCTGATTGCAGAACATCGGCTCCATTTCGCTGGGAGGGCCTGGCAGCAGCACGATGATTTTTCCGCCGGATTCCATGGCGGCGCCCGGTGCGGTGCCGTTTTCATTCTGGAATACCACGGCGCCCTCCGGCATCATGGCCTGTTTTCGGTTGTTTTCGCTCATCACTCTGCCGGTACGGGTAAAGTAGGCCTCCATCCGGTCATACGCCTGCTGGTTCCACACCAGCTTTTTCCCTAGGGCCTCGGCGGCCGTTTCCTTGGTGATGTCGTCGTGAGTAGGTCCCAGTCCGCCGGTCATGACCAGTAAATCGCTGCGGGAAAGAGCCAGCGCCACCGCCTCGCGCAGCCGTCCGCCATTGTCGCCTACCACCGTCTGATGGTATACGTCAATGCCCAGCGCCGCTAATTCCCGGGCCAAAAAAGCCGCATTGGTATTCACAATATCGCCGAGCAAAAGCTCGGTGCCGACACACAAAATTTCTCCTGTCATATTTTCCGCCTTCTGCTTTGTTTTTTTCTAATGGTACCGCTCCCGGACAAAAAAAGCAAGAGAAACGCTTTATTGCCTTGCTACAGCAAAGCAAAAGGAGTAAAATAAAACCGTTATCCCATTGCCAAAATCGAAAAGGAGGAGACCCGGATGGAACAAATGAACAAACAGCAGGTGCTGCAGCGTCTTTCCATGAAAGAATGTATCCGCTTGATGCGTGTGGCGCTGCAGGATTACGCGCAGGGTAAGAGCCGGCAATATCTACGTACCGTTACCCCCCTGCCTAAAAACAAGCTGCTTGGCTTTATGCCCGCATATTTGGGGGACCACGATTATTTCGGCGCCAAGATCATCACCGTTTTTCCCGGCAACCACCAGGCGGGGCTTCCCTCCCATCAGGGCAGCGTGCTGCTGTTTGACGCAGAACACGGGTCCCTCCATTTTATGGCGGACGGCGACGCTATTACGCAAATTCGCACCGGCGCGGTCAGCGCCGTAGCAACCGACCTTCTGGCCCGGCCCGACGCTCAGCAGCTTGCTCTTCTCGGCGCGGGGGCGCAGGGCCGCTCCCATCTGGAAGCGATTGCTTTGGTCCGGCAGCTGCGGGATGTTGCGGTCTGGGACGCGCGTTTGGAAAATGCCCGGCGTTTCGCGGATGAGATGTCAAAAACGGTAAGCTGTCCCATCCGGGTTTGCCCCACCGCTGAAGAAGCTGTGAAAAACGCGGACATCATCTGTACGCTGACCCCCTCCCCCACGCCGATCCTGGAAAGCGGCTGGGTGAAACCCGGCGCTCACATCAACGCGGTAGGCGCCTGTTCCGCATCTGCCCGGGAACTGGACTCCGCCCTGGTCGCCCGCTGCCTCTTGTACGGGGACAGCATCGAATCGGTGGAAAAGGAGAGCGGCGATTATCTCATTCCCCTGTCGGAGGGCGCGATTCGGAAGGAGCATTTGCTCGGCACCATCGGGCAGCTCTTGTGCGGTGAAATCGCCGGTCGCGCATCTTCGGAGGACATCACTTTATTCGACGCGTTGGGGCTTGCGATAGAAGATGTCGCCTGCGCCAAATATCTCTATCTTGTGGGAAAGGAAGACAAATAGCATGAAAAAAATCGGTTTGATCGGCGGACTCAGCTGGCAGTCCACCGTAGAATATTACCGGGTCATCAACGAAGAATCCAACCGCCGGCTGGGCGGACTGGGAACGGCTGAGTGTATTCTTTATTCGGTAAACCTGGCCGAAAAGCTGGGGCGGATGGCCCGCGGCGAGGAAAAACAGCTGGGGGAAGAATTTCTGGATGTCGGAAAAAAGCTGATTGCCGCCGGGGCTGATATGATCCTCTTGTGTACCAACACCATGCACGCTGTTTATGATGTACTGGCTGACGGACTTTCGGTCCCGGTCATCCACATTGCCGACGCCACCGCCGCGGCAATCAAAAAACAGGGTCTTACCAAAGTGGCGTTATTGGGCACCCCTTTCACCATGACCCAGCCTTTTTACAAAGACCGCCTGAAAAAGCTTCATGGTATCGATGTGGTCATCCCCACGAAAGAGCAGGGGGAAGAGATTTACCGGGTCATCAATGAAGAATTGACCTTTCATATTCTAAAAGAGGAATCCCGCCGCTATTTTCTGGATGTGATCGATTCCTTGCGGGCGCAGGGCGCCCAGGGGGCGATCCTCGGGTGCACGGAAATTCCGCTTCTGATTCAGCAGGAGCATACCGATCTGCCGGTATTCGACACCACTGTTCTGCACGCCATGGCTGCGGTGGATGCTGCGTTCGCTTAAAATCCAGGAGCAGGCACAGAAAAAGAAAATTTCAGCGAAGAAAGGATTCCAGCTTTTCATAAAAGAAAAAAGACGGCCCGAGGGCCGTCTTTTTTGCTTAGGGCAAATATTGCAATGGGAGGTAAGAAAATATCAGAGGGAAGATGCTTTTTGTGCAGCGGACTTGCCGTCGTCCGAATGGCATTGACAGCTGCCGGAACATCCGGAGCAGCCGCCTGGGCAGCCCCCGCCTTTTACGCTTTTCCGAACAGAAATCAAGGCCAGTACAACCGCTACGGCCAAGATACCCAATATAATCCATGTGCCCATCATCCGTGCTCCTTTCTATCTTGCGTTTCCGGTTGGAAATTCTATTTTACGCTGGCTTTTGCCGCTTCAATCGAACTGGCGGATTTTGTTTCGCCCACATATCCTTTGCGGACCAAAAGCCAGATATAAACGACCAGCAGCACCAGCGCCGCGATCGTGCCGATTCCAAAGCTGCCGCTGCCGAACAACAGGCCCAGCTGATAAACAATCAACGCGATAGTATAAGCGAACACCGTCTGATATCCAATGGCGAACCAGGTCCATTTTGCATTGTTCATTTCGCGTTTGATTGCGCCAATGGCCGCAAAACAGGGGGCGCACAGCAGATTAAAGATCAAGAAAGAATAAGCGGACAGGGCTGTGAAATGCTGGGCAATGGGCCCCAGCTTGTTAAACGCACCCTCTTCTACCAGTTCCAGCGCATCGCCGGCAACCCCATAGAGTACGCCAAACACACCCACTACCTCTTCCTTGGCCACCAGTCCGAGAACACTCGCCACCGTTGACTGCCAGTTTCCAAAGCCCAAGGGCGAGAAGATTGGAGCCACAAAGCCGCCGATGGCAGCCAGAATGGAGGCGTCCATGTCCTCGACCATGCCGAAGGAGCCATCTACAAAGCCGAAACTCTTGGTAAACCACACGAAAATGCTGGCCAAAAGAATAATCGTACCCGCCTTTTTAATAAAGGACCAACCACGCTCCCAGGTACCGCGCAGAATATTGATCGCTGTCGGCGCGTGATAAGCGGGGAGTTCCATGACAAAGGGGGCCGGTTCGCCCGCAAACATTTTGGTTTTCTTCAACAGAATACCGGAAATCACGATTGCCGCCACACCGATAAAATAAGCGGAAGGCGCCACCCACCATGCGCCGCCGAACAGAGCGCCGGCAATCAAGCCGACGATCGGCATCTTTGCGCCGCAGGGGATAAAGGTCGTGGTCATGATCGTCATTTTGCGGTCGCGGTCCTGCTCAATGGTACGAGAGGCCATAACGCCGGGAACGCCGCAGCCGGTGCCAATCAGCATCGGGATAAAGGATTTACCGGACAGGCCAAAACGGCGGAAAATCCGGTCCATGATAAAGGCGACACGCGCCATGTAGCCGCAGTCCTCCAGCAGGCACAGCAGCAGGAAAAGCACCAGCATCTGGGGGACAAATCCCAGCACCGCGCCAACGCCGCCGACAATGCCTTCCACAACCAATCCTACCAGCCAATCCGCCGTTCCGATTCCTGTGAGAAAACTTTCCACCGCGGGACTGATCCACTCGCCAAACAATGTGTCGTTGGTAAAATCCGTAACAATCGTACCGACCGTTGTCCAGGAAATATAATACACCAACGTCATGACCACGGCGAAAATCGGCAGAGCCAGCCACCGGTTGGTCACAATCCGGTCAATCTTGTCTGAAGTGGACATGCCTGTTTTCTGTTTCTGCACACAGCTTTTGACCAGTTTTGAGAGATAGGAATAACGCTCATTGGTGATGATGCTTTCCGCATCGTCGTCTTCTTTCTTTTCCAGCTCGGATATGATCTGCTCCAATCCCAGCTGCACGTTCGGGGCCAGTGAAAGAGACTCCAGTACTTTTTCATCCCGCTCAAACAGCTTCACGGCAAACCAGCGGGCATTTTCCGGCGGAACCAGCCCTTCTGTCAGCGATTCGATTTCCGACAACGCCTTCTCCACCGAATCGTCAAAGGTGTGTTTGGGGCGAAATCCGCCGCCAGCCTGCGCCACCGCAATCGCCTTCTCTGCCGCCTGCATGCATCCTTCGCCTTTGACAGCCGACGTTTCAATCACCGGGCACCCCAATATGTCGGAGAGGGTATCGATATCAATGCGATCGCCGTTTTTCCGGACAACATCCATCATATTCAACGCGATGACCACCGGGATCCCCATTTCCGTCAGTTGGGTCGTCAGATACAGGTTGCGCTCAATATTGGAACCGTCTACCAGATTCAGAATCACATCAGGCTTTTCCTGAATGAGGTAATTTCTGGTTACAACCTCCTCCAACGTATAGGGGGACAAAGAATAAATGCCGGGCAGGTCGGTAATAATAACATCTTTATGCCCTTTCAGCCTGCCTTCTTTCTTTTCTACCGTAACGCCAGGCCAGTTGCCAACGAATTGGTTGGAGCCGGTCAGGTCGTTAAACATGGTCGTTTTGCCGCAGTTTGGATTGCCTGCAAGCGCGATTTTAATCGCCATACTCTTTAAACTCCTTTCATCGCCGGAATGCGGATTTAGCCGTTTCGATGCAACGGTTAGTTTAAGCTAACCATTGCTCCTGAAAAAACGCGGGCCCTTTGCCTGCGCTATTCTACCTGAATATTTTCCGCATCTCCCTTGCGAATAGACAATTCATAACCTCTGACCGTGATTTCCACCGGATCCCCCAGCGGTGCGACCTTTCGCACAAAAACCGAAGTTCCTTTGGTGATCCCCATGTCCATGATCCGGCGCTTAAGAGCGCCTTCACCGGTCAGGCGGACAACTGTGACCGTTTCGCCGCATTTGGTCTCTTTGAGTGTTTTCATGACAGCCCTTCTTTCTCTGAAAAACCGCCGCAAAGCAGCGTTCTAAACCATAATTCGATTGGCCATGCCCTTACTCAGCGCGATTCTGGCATCCTTTACGTTGACAATCAGGTTTCCGCTGATTTCCGATATTACCTGAACTTCCCCGCCTTCTACGAATCCAAGGCTCTCCAAAAAGCGTTTGGTTTCATCCTTTCCCTGAATCCGTTTCACTGTGTTGACCTCACCAGATGCAGCCATCGTTAACGGCATATCCATTGCTCCTCCCTATTTCATAGCAAAATCTGTATAAAAGCTATTGAGTTAGTTTTAACTAACTTTTCTTGCAAACATAGTTTACTATTGCTAACTCTATTTGTCAATGGCTTTTCAAAAAAATTTTTTGAATCAAAAAACGGCACTGCTCCGTGTTTTTTGTTAAGACACAAAGCAGCGCCGACCAGTTGCGGCGTATAAAATAAGCTTTTTCTATTCGCTTTTTAGATGCCCATCAGGCGTTCAGCTAAAAACACCACGGCAACCGCCCCCAGCGCCACGGTCAGAAGGCTTTTCCCCCGGTAAGCAAGCAATACCGCCGCAGCCAGCCCCAAAGCCGCAGAAACCAGGGAAGAGGTGGCGAAAAAGATGTCCGGAATGGTCATCGCCGCCAGCACCGCATACGGTACATAGGCCAGGAAAGACCGGATAAACCGGTTTTCGATCTTTTTTCGAAAAACAGTCACCGGCAGCATGCGAAGCAGATAGGTAACGCCCGCCATAATGGCTACTGACAACAGTACCCGCACCATGTCCAATTCCACTACGCAGCCTCCTCTTCCACCGGATAGCGTACCGCCGCCCAGGCAGATGCCGCCGTCGCACAGAGTATAATGACCCAACCGGATGACAGTTTGGACAGAACCGGTACAAATCGAAACACACAGCTGATCGCAGCCGAAACACACACGGTAAACAGGACTGGGCGCAGCTTACGCATCGGCGGTACGATAATGGCGACGAACATCCCGTAAATAGCAATATTCAGCGCGCTGGCCGCACTGGCAGGCAGCGCGCCAAAGGCGGTTGCTCCCAGCAGGGTCCCCGCCGCCCAGCCGACATAGGGCAGCGTAATCAGGCCCAACAAGTATTTGCCGCCCACAAAGCCTGTTTGCTGCATGGCCACAGCAAAAATCTCATCGGTGTTGCCAAAAGCAAGCAATGCCCGCTCCCACCACGGCATTTCAGGGTCCAACTTCTGGGACAGCGAGAAGCTCATCAGCATATAACGAAGATTGATGACCAGCGTGGTGACTGCCACTTCCAGGTATGCTCCTCCGGCCAAAACCAGCGCGGTGCCTGCAAACTGCCCCGCCGAGGTCAGGTTGGTCATAGAAATCAGCTGAATCACCCACAAAGGCAATCCGCCTTTTGATGCCATCATACCAAATGTAAAAGAAACCGAAAGATACCCCATACAGATGGGGATTCCGTCTTTCAATCCTTTGAAAAAGGTCAACTTCTGCTGCATCATACATCCTTCTTTCGCAAAACACATTATACGGGACTTTTTTGCAAAAGGCAATGCTTTTTGCCCGGATGCGCTGCATGCCGGACAGAAAAAAGCGGCGGCCGGGATTTTCCCTGTGCCGCCGCTTTTTCTGTTTCCTACTCCCCATGCTGCCGATGCCAGGCTTTTTCCAGTTCACCGATCATTTGGTCCAAACGCGCTGTGTTCCGGTACCGAGCGGACAACTCCTCTTCACAGGGAAGTTCTCCCAACATCCGCTGGGCATATCGCTGAAGCGCATCCAACAGCAAAGGATCCCCGCTCCATTCATCGCCTGTTCTGCGATCCATTGAAACGTTCGTCCCCCTTTAAAAGCGCCGCCAATTTACGCTTACCGCGGTGCAGACGAACCCTGACATTTTCGGGGCTGGTCTGTACCAAACCGGCGATTTCACAGTCAGAATACTGGTAGTAAAACTTGAGCATCAGTACATCGGAATATTTTTTATCCAGCTGCCCGATATACTGCGCGATCGCCTCCACCGATTCTTTGGACGCCACCTCTTCGAAAGGCGTAAGTCCCTGCGCACAGTCTACCTGTTCAATTTCCTCAATGGGAACTGCCTGCTTTTTCTGCCGGTTATACATGGTAATTGCGACGTTTCTGGTAATAATAACTAGAAACGCCCGGGTTTTGTTACAATCCGGATCCTCGATCTTATGCAGATTATCCAGCACTTTCATAAAAGATTTTTGAACAGCGTCTTCCGCCAGCTGATAATCCCGCAGAATTCGCTCCGCCGTGTAAAGCATTATATTCTTATGCAGAGCGTATAGCCGCTCCAATTTCACGCTTTTTTCGTCGAATTCCATGTTTTTCCCCTCTGCAACCTTTCTTAAAAAAATAGTGTCAAAAACAGGAGATTTTATTGCAATCTATCAAAAAAAGTTTCAATTATTTTCCTTTTTTCTTCTTATCTTAACAGATAACGACAGATGTAGGAAGTTTTCTTCAGAAAATTCATAATCTTTTCAAATTTCTTTTTCCGTTGCGCCGCCGGGATTTTCTGTTATACTAAAACACAGAATGACACAAAAGGAGACCATACATTGGAACTGACCAGCCGCATTTGTGAAAAATTAGCAGAGGAAACCGCACAAAAACTGTTTGAAAGCCGATATGAAAACGCGTCTGCCCAGCCGCGCCGCTATCTGGAAACCGTCCGCGGGTTTGAAAAAGCCTTTGGCCTTGAGCGTGAGGCGGCGCTGTTCTCTTCTCCCGGCCGCTGCGAGATCATCGGCAATCACACCGATCACCAGATGGGCCGGGCGATTGCCGCCGCTGTTACACTGGACATGGCCGCGGCAGCCTCTCCCAACGGCACCCACATGATTCGCGTGGTTTCCGAGGGGTATTCCGCCTCGGTGGTGGAGCTGGATGATCTGGCGCCGCGCATACGGGAAGCCGGCACCCCATCTGCTTTGATCCGGGGCGTCGCCGCGGGCCTGACCCGTCTGGGTTTTTCTCCCGCCGGATTTGATGCGTATGTTTCCTCCCAATTGCCCTCCGGCGCCGGATTGTCATCCTCCGCTGCGTTTGAGTGCCTTATTGGCTCCATACTGAATCTGTTTTTCTGCGGCGGGCGCCTTTCTCCTGTTCAGATCGCGCAGGCCGGCCGTTTTGCCGAATCCGAATACTTCGGAAAGCCCTGCGGCCTGATGGATCAGCTTGCCTGCGCCACCGGCGGATTCGCCGCAATGGATTTTGCCGATTTATCTGCCGTTCAGGTGCGCAAACTTTCTTTCTCCCCCCAGCAGCATGGATTATGCCTGTTTTCGGTCCATACCGGCGGCAGCCACGCGGATTTGACCGACCAATACGCCGCGATTCCCGACGAAATGAAATCCGTTGCCGCCTTTTTCGGCCAGCCCGTCCTTCGGCAGGTGCCGGAAGATATGTTCTTGGCGAGGATTGGGGAACTGCGCGGCCGGGTTTCCGACCGGGCAATCCTGCGCGCCATCCACTTTTTCAAAGAGGATCTGCGTGCCGCCGCATTATCCGAAGCGCTGGCACAAAACGACATTCCCCGCATCCTGGCTCTTTTTTCTGCTTCCGGCCATTCTTCGCAGCAGCTTCTGCAAAATGCCTGGCCGGATACAGATGCAAAAGAGAGGGGGCTTTCCCTTGCTCTGGCGCTGTCCGAACACCTTTTGCAGGATGAAGGCGCGTGCCGAATCCACGGCGGCGGATTTGCCGGGAGCATCCTGGCGCTGGTCCCGCAAAAAACAGCTGCCGTTTATCGGCAAAAGATGGAATCGGTTTTTGGCCTGGGCTCCTGCCGTCAGTTGTATATCCGCCCTGTTGGCGCAGGGGAAATTTTGATCTGAGAGGTGAAATTTCTCCCGCCAGCAAAGGGTTACTGTTACAAGCAATGTAAAAAGAAAGGATTTTTCTGATGAAAATACTGGTCACCGGCGGCGCCGGATTTATCGGCAGCCACACCTGCGTCGAATTGCTGGACGCGGGATACGAAGTCGTCCTTGCGGACAACCTCAGCAACGCCAAGCCTCAAGCGGTACAAAATATTCAAGAAATCACCGGGAAGCCGGTTGCCTTCTACGAGACCGACCTGCGGGACAAAGAAGGAATGCGAAAAATTTTCGCCGACCATCAAATCGATGCGGTCATCCATTTTGCAGGGCTGAAAGCGGTGCCGGAATCGGTGCACAAGCCGCTGGAGTATTATGAAAACAACCTGGGCAGCACCTTTGTTTTATGCCAGGTTATGGAAGAAGCCGGATGCCGGCGCATTGTGTTTTCCTCCTCCGCCACCGTTTACGGCATGAACAACCCTGTCCCGTTCAAAGAGGGAATGCCCACCTCCGCCACCAATCCATATGGCTACACGAAAGTCATGATTGAACAGATCCTGACCGACCTGGCTGCGGCAAACCCCGATTGGAGCGTCAGCCTTCTGCGGTATTTCAATCCCATCGGCGCCCATCCCAGCGGGCTTTTGGGTGAAGACCCCAACGGGATCCCCAACAATCTGCTGCCCTATGTGTCCCAGGTGGCGGCGGGGATCCGGCCTGAGGTGGTGGTGTACGGCAACGATTACGATACACCCGACGGCACCGGCGTTCGGGATTACATCCATGTGGTGGACCTGGCGCTGGGTCATCTGGCCGCATTAAAGTATGTACTGAAACACACGGGCGTAGAAGCGGTCAATCTCGGCACCGGCCGGGGCAGCAGTGTACTGGAAATCGTTTCTGCCTATTCCAAGGCCTGCGGCCGTCAGCTTCCCTACCGGATCGCGCCTCGCCGTCCCGGCGATATCGCCACCTGCTATGCCGATACAGAAAAGGCGCGCCGCCTGTTGGGATGGGAGGCCAAGCGCGGCATCGACCAGATGTGCGCTGACAGCTGGCGTTTTGCCCAAAACCGATATGGGGAAAAATAGTCTCTCTTCCGGCTTTCCAATCCTTTCGGGCAAAAGAGCAAATAAAATCATCCTTTCGCATTTTCGCGCAAAAGAAAAAGGGGCTGCAAAGCAGCCCCTTTTTTCCGTTTTCTTTTTTGATTATACAAAAATCATTTGACCTAACATGGCAATCAGCGGTACCGTGACAAGGCATCCCACCGTCGTTACCGCCACGATGACCGACGCGTATTCTCCGTCCAAGCCGTACCGCGCCGACATCATGCTGGTGGCGATGGCCGACGGACACGCCCCGGCGATCAGGTTGACCATCACCAGCGTCGCCCCGCCTCCAATCCAGTGATGCAGGCCCAAGACCCAGTATAACAGCATGGTCAGCAGAGGGATCAGCACCAGACGGGTCAGTGAGGTGTATAAAACGCCTCTTTCTCCAAACCGCTTCCAATCCACGCCGGCAATGAAGAAACCGCACACCAGCATAGCCAATGGCGTGTTCAGCGAAGAGATATAGTTGACCACCGGTCCAAACGGCGAGGGGAGCGTAATATTCAACACAAACAGCGGTACCGCCACCAAAGCGCTAAGCACCCCCGGATTCAGCAGCGCTTCTTTCCAGGACATCTGCCGGAACGAGCCTTTCAGGATGCCTACCCCCACCGTCCAGGAAAGCACATGAAAAACCACTACGAACACAACGGCAAACACCGCATACTCCGCGCCGAAAATGCCGGTCACCAGCGGGATGCCGATAAAGCCCACATTGCCGAAACTGGCACCGTACCGCTCAATCCGCCTGTTCTCCTCCTGCCCGCGGGGGAGGAAAAGAAAACGCGCGGCCAAAATCGCCAAAAGGGAGGAAAAGGCCGCAAGCGCCAGCGAAAAAAGCAGTTCTTTCGCGATTTCCGGGCTGAACGGGCGCTGCAGATTACTCAATAACAGACAAGGCGTCACGATCATCAAAAGAATGTTGCAGATGCGGTTGCACTCCTCTTTCTTCATACCGGTGGCTTTTGCGTAAACAAAGCCGATCAGCATCAGCAAAAACATGATAAATACCTGCTGAAATACAATGGTGAACATGAACCGCACCTCCCGAATTTCTTCCGACATCAAACAAACGGTAGCTGACCTTTTTATTTTACCGAAAAAAAGAACCTTTTGCAACAAAAAGAAAAGCGCCCGTCTCCTGTCCGGGCGCTTTTTAT
>JBJEQT010000013.1:0-4876 GCA_051881895.1 Oscillospiraceae bacterium | reverse complement strand
ATATTCCCGATAAGAGCTGACGAGATGAATTGCAGAACCGATTTAGCAATAGAACTGGCGCAGCAACTGCAAGATACGGTCTCACAGGATTACCAGACCGTCCAAAAAGAGGAGGACGGCACGACGATTTTCCATACCAAAATCCTGACTCCCGAAGGGGAAAGGCAGTTTGGAAAACCGGCGGGCGATTACATCACCGTAGAGGTTGTTCCGTTTTCCGATTCTGTCACCGATTCGGCCCGGGAGGCCGAAGTAATTGCCCGGCAGATCACAAGTCTTTTGCCCGGCCAGGATGGGTTGGTCCTGGTGGTTGGGCTAGGGAACTTGTCCATCACGCCGGATGCGCTGGGCCCCAAAGTGATCGACGGAATCTTGGCGACCCGCCATCTGGCCGGAGAATGGGAAAGAGCCGCGCAAAAGGACCGGCTGCGGCCGGTCGCGGCCATCGCCCCCGGCGTTTTGGGGCAGACAGGAATTGAGACAAGTGAAATTATAGCATGCCTTTGCGAAAAAATAAAGCCCTCTTGCGTAATTATTATTGACGCGCTGGCGGCCCGCAGCCTAAAGCGGCTGGGCAGGACGGTGCAGCTTTCCAATACCGGCATTTCGCCCGGATCCGGCGCCATGAACCGCCGCCGGGAATTGAGCCGTCAAACGCTGGGCGTCCCGGTGATCTCCATGGGAGTACCGACGGTGGCGGACGGCGTGACGGTGGGATGTGATCTGCTGTCGGTAGAGGGGATTGATGATGAGCAGGCCGCCCGGGCACTTTTCGCGCCGGAGGGCCAATCCATGTTGGTAACGCCCAAAGAGATCGATTTGCTGATTGGCCGCGCTTCAAAAATTTTGGCCATGGCCATCAACCGGGCGCTGCAGCCGAATTTGGCACAGGAAGAATTATCTTTTTTCACCAGTTAAAACCCGAAAATCGCGAAAAACCGCCGTGGCAAAACACGGCGGTTTTTATCATACAACAGTTTCCGGAAAACAGGCCTGTCTGGATGCTACAAAGACTGTGCCTCCTCCAGCCAGGCGTTGGCGCAGGCGTCGCTGGGCATCCGCCAGTCGCCGCGGGGAGAAAGGGTGACCGATCCGACCTTGGGCCCATCCGGCAGGCAGGAACGCTTGAATTGCTGGGCGAAAAACCGCCGGTAAAAGCTGGTCAGCCATTTTTTGATCTCATCCGGCGCATAAAGATCCCCGAACGCATAGCGGGCCAGCCGGTAAATTTTGGCGGGGGGAAAAGCCCAGCGCACCGCGTAATATAAAAAGAAATCATGCAAAGCATAAGGGCCGACCAAATCTTCGGTTTTTTGGGAGATTTCTCCGTCGGCGGCAGGCAAAAGCTCTGGGCTGACCGGCGTTGCCAGAATGTCCTCCAGCGTGCGGCGCAGCGTTTCATTCTCCGTGATGGATGCCTCGTAAGAAACCATATGGCGAATCAGCGTTTTGGGCACCGAGGCATTGACCCCGTACATGGACACGTGGTCACCGTTATAGGTGGCCCAGCCCAGGGCAAGTTCCGACAAATCTCCGGTGCCGATGACCAATCCGCCGCTTTGATTGGCAAGATCCATCAGTACCTGGGTACGTTCCCGCGCCTGGCAGTTTTCATAGGTGACATCCAGTTTCTGCGGGTCCTGGCCGATATCTTTAAAATGCTGTTCGACCGCGGCGGTAATATCCACCTGGCGGAAAGTGACGCCATAGGCTTCTGCCAGCCGCTGGGCGTTGCTTTTGGTGCGGCTGGTGGTGCCGAAACAGGGCATGGTCACCGCCAGAATGTCGCCGGCGGGACGCTTCAGCTTCTTCATGGCCCGCACCATGACCAGCAGCGCCAGAGTGGAATCCAGACCGCCGGACAAACCCACTACCGCGGTTTTGGCGCGGGTGTGTTCCAGCCGCCGCGCAAGACCTGCGGCCTGCATGGAAAGGATCTCCTCACAGCGCTCCCGGCGGTCATCGTCGGAGGAGGGGATAAACGGGTAGGGATTGACCGGGCGGGTCAGTTGGGTTGGGGACAAGCGCAGAGAAAAGGGAATTTTCAAATATCCGCCATCCCGGGCGGCGGGGAAGCTGGTCATCCGCTGCCGCTCAAAAGATAGGCGGTCCAAGTCGATTTCCGTCGTTGCCGTGCCGTTTTGGAACAGCCGGGTCTCAGCGAGCAGCGTACCGTTTTCACAGATCAGATTATGGCCGGCAAACACCATATCGGTGGTAGACTCTCCGTCCCCGGCGTCAGCGTACAGGTAAGCGCAGCAAAGGCGGGCCGATTGGGCGCAAACCAGGTTGCGGCGATACTGGGCTTTGCCGATGGTCTCATCAGAGCAGGAGGGGTTGACGATTACCGTCGCGCCGGCAACAGCGTGGGCGGTTGACGGCGGGTCTGCCGCCCAAAGGTCCTCGCAGATTTCGGCGGCGATACACAGTTCCGGCATTTCCTCACAGCAAAGAAGAATCCGGGCGCCGAACGGCACCGATTCCTCCCCGATGCGGATGGCACTGTTTTCCGCCGGGGCAGAAGAAAACCAGCGCTGCTCATAAAATTCCCCATAATTGGGAAGATAGGTTTTGGGAATTGCGGAGAGATATTTGCCGTTTTGTATAAAAATGGCACAATTATACAATTTGCTTTCCTTTTTCAATGGCGCGCTTACCACGCAGATGAGGTCGGAACCGCGGCTGCCGGTACGGATGCGCTCCAGCGCCGCCTGTGCCTGTTCCAGCAGGGTCGATTGCAAAAACAAATCGCCGCAGGTGTACCCGGTCACGCACAATTCCGGCAATACCATGAGCTTGACGCCGTTTCGGCGAGCCTCTTCCATACAGCCGAGAATCTGCTTGGCATTATAGGCGCAGTCGGCCAGGCGAATCGACGGGGTAGATGCCGCCACTTTCAAAAAACCGTCTTTCAAGGGAAAGACACCTCCCATTACAAGAATCAAAAGTACCGATTGAACAGGCGCGGGAAAAGAGCATCCGGTTCCAATGTCATCGGCGGGTCGGTTGGAAACAGAAAAGCCATCCGCACAGCATAGACCACCAGAAACAGGATCAAAAAAGCAATCAAACCTTGGCGGACCCATCGGCGGCGCGCGCCGAAGAAAATGAGGGTAAGGACAATCAGCGGAACCGACCAGAACAGCGGATGCCAGCAAAAAGCCCCCGCAAAATCCAGCCGCAGGGCACACAGCCAAGCGCGGCTCATCCCGCAGGTCGGGCAGGGCAGGCCGGTGATTTGGCGAAACAGGCAGCGGGTCCCGATGAGGCCGAACAAAAGATAACACAGCGCAGCCACCATCACCGCCAGAGCGCACCGCTGCGCCATCCGAATCAGCTCTCCCCTTCTTTTCATCGGCATCGACTCCTTAATATTGTCATTATAGGCTAAAAAAAACAGATGCGCAAGAAAAATGCATGACAGAGGAAAGCTTTTGTGTTATTCTGGAAACAATACCTTTGAAAGCAAGGTTTTTCTGATAAAGGAGATCCCGAAACACGGAAAGGGGAAAAAGAAATGATTGAAAAAGCAATGGAATTGTATCGAAAATATCGGGAGATGATTCTGTATTTGGTGTTCGGCGGTTTGACCACATTGGTCAATATTTTCAGCTATTTTGTACTGACCGACCTGGGACGGGTAAACTATCTGGTAAGCACGGCCATTGCTTGGGTTCTTTCGGTGCTCTTCGCTTATGTTACGAACCGGGTTTGGGTTTTTCAAAGCACCGCGTCCGGCGTGGGGGCTATCGTACGGGAGATGGGCTCTTTTTTCGGCTGCCGGCTGTTGTCCGGCGTGATTGATATGGCAATCATGTTTTTGTGTGTTTCCCTGTTAGGATTGCCGGACAAACCGATTAAAATTCTGACCAATGTGGTCGTGATCATTCTCAACTATCTGTTCAGCAAGCTGTTCGTTTTCAAAAAACCAGGGCGCTCGTAAAAGACGATGAAAAAAGGGTACGGCCAACTGCCGTACCCTTTTTTGGTGCTGTCTTGTAAATTTCGGATTAGCGGCCCAAAAAGAGCTGCGGTTCCTTCCGGCCTTCGCCGCACATGGCAGAGAGCTTTTCCACCATTGTCTCGACAAATCCGCCGGGCACGATCCGCGCGCCCTTGGGGCATTTTTTGGCACATGCCTGACATTTGATGCAGCGGCTCATGTCCTTGCTTGCCGGGCTTTTTGTAGAAATAGCGCCGGTGGGGCAGACTTCTGCGCAATGCAGACAGAAAATGCAGTCGCTGCTGACTTCATGCGGGATACCGGATTGGGCGCCTCTGGCCCGGTATGGATAGTTCCCGGGAACTTTCAGCGAAAAATCGCCGACGGTTGCGTCTTTCAGCCAGAAAGCGATCTGGCGGCCGAAATCGGTGCATTTGGCAAGATCCTGCGCGTCGGGCCGGCCGGCGGCGATAACGTTGCCAAAGGAGTGTTCGCCAATAAAAGCGCCCGCCGCTACCGGAATAAATCCCTGGCAGGACAAAAGATCCCGCAGCTCCAGCAGAGCGTCCTCATAGGCGCGGTTGCCGTATACGGCGGCCAGCACCACCGGGGTGCAGCTGCCGTGGATATGGCGGATGGCCTCTTCCTCCACCAACGGGATGCGCCCGCCATATACCGGTGCGCCGATGACCAGCAGGTCTTCCGGCCCGAAGTGGTATTCTGCCTCTCTGGCAGCCGGCGGTGTCAAATCCAAAATGTTAATGACCGGGCGGATTCCCCGGGCAATTGCTTCCACTGTTTTCTTTGTCGTATCAGTGGGGCTGAAATAGCCGGCGGTTACGGTACGAAGTTCCATTGTAAATTCCCTCTTTCTCACCCAAGGCGGATGCTATTATCGTTATTATACAATAAAAAAAGGAGAAGGTAAAGAAG
>JBJEQT010000012.1:0-4880 GCA_051881895.1 Oscillospiraceae bacterium | reverse complement strand
CGGATTAGCGTTGGTCTTTTCCACGCTGATCGGCCTGATTTCCGGCTTTTCGCCGGCAAACCGGGCGGTAAAAATCAGCGCGCTGGAAGCCATCAAACACGAATAGCAAAAACAGGCGGGTTTCCGCCTGTTTTTTGTTGGAAAGGCAGGACAATCCGCAAGGTGCCTTTTACGAAAATCCTTTGCCCGGGACGGAAAAGCCAATGAGATTGGGCCAGCTTGCCGGAGCTTTGTGCGTCCGGCAACACTTTGTCAGGAGAAGAAAAAGGACCTTAGTGGAAAAAATAAGGCGATTTGAATAAAATTTTTCCCGATATTTCTATATGAAATGTATTTCATTTACAAATATACGCTTGCGCAGATGGGGGGAATTATGTATAATGTATATATTGCGGACGGAGAAAAAGGCCAGGTTGTCCATTTTGACAAGATTGTCTTTCCGTCCTGCCGCTTTGGAAGCGGCATGCCCATACTGAAAGGAGCGTAAACATTTATGGCACAGTATACTGCGGAAAATATTCGCAATATCGCGTTGGCCGGCCACGGCAGCGCGGGAAAAACCTCGCTGGCAGAGGCTTTGTTGTTCAAAGCCGGGGCGACGGATAGATTGGGAAAGGTGCTGGACGCAAACACCGTTTGTGATTTTGATCCGGAGGAGATCAAAAGAAAGGTATCGGTTTCGCTGGCAGTGGCTCCTCTGAGCTGGAAAGATAAGAAGATCAACCTGATTGATACCCCCGGCCTGTTTGACTTTGCCGCGGGAATGTACGAAGGCGTGCGCGCGGCGAACAATGTGCTGATCGCTTTGTCGGGCAAATCCGGCGTATCGGTGGGAACCGAAAAAGCCTATCGCATGGCGAAAAACGCAAAAAAACCGGCGATGTTCTGCGTGACAAAACTCGACCGTGACAATGCGGACTTTTATAAGGTGCTTGAGCAGCTGAAAACCGTGTTCGGCCCCAGCGTCTGCCCGGTGGTGGTACCGGTTTACGAAAGCCGGGACGTTGTCGGATACATCAACCTGATCGAAATGAAGGCATACGCCTATGACAGCAAGGGCGAGGCGAAGGAAGTGCCGATGCCGGGGACCGGCCACCGTGTGGAAGGCTTGATCAGCGCGATTTCCGAGGCGGTTGCCGAAACCGACGAAGAGTTGTTTGAAAAGTATTTCTCCGGTGAGCAGTTTACTTCGGAAGAAATTTTAAGCGGCATTAAAAAAGGCGTAAAATCCGGCGCCATCACACCGGTGGTGTGCTGCTCGGCCTTTACGCTGGCCGGCGTCGACATGGTTTTGGACATGATTTGCGAATTGATGCCCTCTCCGAAAGATGCAGAAGATGAAATCTGCATGGATTTGGAAGGTAATCCGGTAGAAGTGGTCTGCGCGGATGACCAGCCGCTGGCAGCGTTTGTGTTTAAAACGGTTGCCGACCCGTTTGTAGGCAAGATGTCTTATGTAAAGGTACTGTCCGGAAAACTGACCGCGGAACAAACGCCGGTTAATACGACGACCGGTCAGCCGGAGCGACTGGGCAAAATCGTCTTTGTCAAAGGCAAAAAGCAGGAAGATACGAATCAAATCAGCGCGGGCGATATCGGCGCGATCACCAAGTTGGCTTCCACCAACACCGGGGATATGCTGTGCGACCCTGCCCGTCCGCTGAAAGGCGAGCCGATGGAATTCCCGGCGCCGTGCCTGTCTATCGCGTTTAAGCCCAAAGCCAAGGGGGACGAGGGAAAAATCGCCCAGGCGCTGCAGCGCTTGATGGAAGAAGACCGCACGATTACTTACGAAAACAATGTGGAAACAAAACAGCAGATCGTCACCGGATTGGGCGAGCAGCATCTGGATGTGCTGGTTTCCAAGATGAAAGCGAAATTCGGCGTGGATATCATTATGGAGAATCCCCGCGTACCTTATCGTGAAACCATTCGCAAAAAGGTCAAAGTCCAGGGCAAACATAAAAAACAGTCCGGCGGCCATGGGCAGTACGGTGATGTTTGGATTGAATTTGAACCGTGCGACAGCGACGATCTGGTCTTTGCGGAAAGCGTATTCGGCGGTTCCGTACCCAGAAACTTCTTCCCGGCAGTGGAAAAAGGACTGCGGGACTGCATTAAAAAAGGCGTATTGGCCGGATACCCGGTGGTCGGCTTGAAAGCGACGCTGACAGACGGTTCCTACCATCCGGTGGACTCTTCGGAAATGTCTTTCAAAATGGCTGCTTCCATTGCCTATAAAGAGGGCCTGCCCAAAGCAAGCCCCTGCATTTTGGAACCCATCGGCTCTTTAAAGGCCTATGTACCGGACAGCAATACCGGCGACCTGATGGGCGAGCTGAACAAGCGCCGCGGGCGTGTGTTGGGCATGAACCCGGCGGAAGACGGCCTGCAGGAGATCGTGGCGGAAGTCCCCATGAGCGAAATGCATGATTTTGCCACGCTGATTCGTTCCATGACCCAGGGAAGAGGCTACTTCCTTTTGAGCTTTGAACGGTATGAGCAGCTGCCGACGAATCTGGAAGCCCAGGTTATCGAAGAGGCAAAAGCTCTGCAGGAAGAATAAAAACAACAAAGAAAAGCCCGTCCCAATGGACGGGCTTTTTTGATGGAAAAAGAAAGTTGGGACCGGCTGGGAATGAAACAGAACCCGGAGAACATATACATTCTCAAAAGGAGGATGCGGTATGTTTATGATGTCTTTTCGTCTCAGCAGAAAAAAGATTTTTATTGCCGTGGGGATTTTCCTGCTTGCGGCCGCGGTTTTGCTTGGCGGGAAATGGATCGGCTCGATTCAGCAGACGGCTGCCCAGCCGAAAGGGAAGAGCGACAAAATAATGGGAAAAACAGAGGAGCAGCGGCAGTCTTTTATTGCTTCTTTTGGCTGGGAAACGGAAGAGGAACCCTTTTTGGTGATGGAAATTCTGATCCCGGAAAAATTTGATTTGGTATACGAAGAGTATAATAACCTGCAAAAAACCCAAGGGATGGATTTGTCGCCGTTTCAGGGAAAACGCTGCAAAAAATATCAGTATGCCATCCTGAATTATCCGGATCGGCCAGACCATGTTAGCTGTACGCTTCTGGTGCGGGATGGGCGGATTATCGGCGGCGATGTCAGCGGTACCGGCGAGGAGAGCTTTACCCACGGATTTGCCTTCCCGGCGCGATAAAGGGTTGGAAGCGGCAGGAAAAGATGGTATAATACGGTGAAGAAAGCGTATGGATCAATCGCCTGCAGGCCTGTTGCGGCCTTTTTGCGCGCGGCGGATACGGCCGGATTTTTGGCCTCGGCTCCGCTGGACGGATTGGTATAAAACGGAGGTCTTATTTTGAAATTGGAGCGGATGGATAAAATCCTGGCCGCCAGAACGGTCTATTCCCGAAAAGACGCGAAGAAACTGGTCTGGCAGGGCAGAGTACGGCACAACGGAAAGATCGCGTCTTCACCCGACGCCAAAGTCGACCTGGAGAAAGATACGCTGGAGCTGGACGGAAAGCCTTTGCTGATACAAGCCCATCTTTACCTTATGATGAATAAACCGGCGGGCGTTTTAAGCGCGGCACGGGACCCCAAGCAGCCTACGGTGCTGGATCTGGTGCCGGAACAATACCGTCGGACCGGCTTGTTTCCTGCGGGGAGACTGGACAAAGATACGGAGGGGTTTGTGCTGATTACCGATGACGGAGAATTTGCCCACCGCATTTTATCGCCCAAAAAGCATGTGCCGAAAACCTATTGCGCGCGGATCGACGGTCCGGTGACTGCGCAGATGGCAGAGGGCTTTTCCAATGGGGTCGTGCTGGAGGATGGAACGCTGTGCAATCCGGCGCAGCTGACAATTTTGGAAGAAGCAGAGCAGCCGCTTTGCAGAATCGTACTGACCCAGGGGATGTATCATCAGGTGAAAAGAATGTTTTTGGCCTATGGCCGCCGGGTGCTTTGGCTCAAGCGTGAGGCCATCGGCGGGCTGTGGCTGGATGAGGCTTTGGCCCCCGGAGAGAGCCGGGAAATCCAGGATGCGGAAATAAAAATGCTTTTGGGCAAAATATAGATTGCTTTCCCAAAGATTTGGGAAGATTTTTTGGAAATTAGGCATTTTAGATAAACTGGAAAGATTAACTTTGGGTATATAGGTACTTGTCACGGAGCGTGTGTTTTTGTTATCATAAGAGAAAGAAATTCGTCTAATATAAACTATCTTATAGTTTCATATTTAGCATTTAGGAGGTCAATGACTAATGGCAGGTTTATCTTTGCGCAATATTTACAAAAAGTATCCGGGTGGCGTTACCGCTGTAACCGACTTCACCCTGGAAATCGAAGACAAAGAGTTTATCATCCTGGTAGGTCCTTCCGGTTGTGGTAAATCCACCACTCTGAGAATGATCGCCGGCTTGGAAGAAATCTCTGAAGGCGAACTGTTCATCGGCGACAAACTGGTGAACGACGTTCCTCCGAAGGACAGAGATATCGCGATGGTATTCCAGAACTACGCTCTGTATCCGCATATGACCGTGTTTGACAACATGGCATTCGGTTTGAAACTGCGTAAAACCCCGAAAGAGGAAATCAAACGCCGCGTAGAAGAGGCTGCCCGTATTTTGGATATCTCTCACCTGCTCGACAGAAAGCCGAAGGCTTTGTCCGGCGGTCAGAGACAGCGTGTTGCGCTGGGCCGTGCAATCGTACGTGAGCCGAAGGTCTTCCTGCTTGACGAGCCGCTGTCCAACCTGGACGCGAAACTCCGTGCTCAGATGAGAACCGAGCTGAACAAGCTGCATAAGAGACTGGGTACCACCTTCATTTACGTAACCCACGACCAGGTTGAGGCTATGACCATGGGTGATAGAATCGTTGTTATGAAAGACGGTTTCAT
>JBJEQT010000011.1:0-4941 GCA_051881895.1 Oscillospiraceae bacterium | reverse complement strand
TATGAGGACAACGTGGCTGGGCGTATTACGGACGAACGGTTCTCCATGATGAGCAGGACTTACGAGGATGAGCAGACTCAGCTCAAGGTGGAAATCCAGAGCTTACAACAGGAAATTGAAGTACAGGAACGACAGATAGAGAATTTGGAACAGTTTATCCAACGGGTACACAAATACGCGGATTTGGACGAGCTTACACCCTATGCTCTGCGGGAGCTTGTCAAGGCGATCTACATTGAGACCCCGGACAAGTCCAGCGGAAAACGGCGGCAGAACATCCGCATTTCCTATGACCTTGTGGGCTTTATCCCGCTGAATGAACTTGTGAAAGGGGAAACGGCATGACCGAAGCCATGCCGTTCCTGCAAAAATGTGATATTACTTTCTTACGACCCCCGACCATTTGGCCGGGCCTTTTTTATATGAAATCAAAACACGCCTTCGATATGGGGTTTGACGTCGTCCGGCACCGCGCACACATAGTCGCCGCCGGTTGTTTTTTGATGTTCCTCCCGCGCTTTTTCCAGTATCGCAGGAGTTTCCAGTACCGTTGCCGCCGCGTGCGCCATGGCTTTGGCGGCCGCCAGCATCCCTTTTTCTCCGACGCTGGTTCCCCCCTGCGCTGCCAACTGCCAGGAATGGCCGGGCGTTCCAATCGCGTAACAGGCCGCGTTGAGCCAGGCGGTAGGCGCCACGTAGCTGACATCGCCCACATCAGTTGACCCGAACAAAGGCGTAGTAGGAAACCGCAGCGGGAACACTGCATCCTGCAGCGGCTGGCCGGTAAACATCGGCACATATTCTTCACCGAATTTTGCGCCATAAGCCCTGACCTTTGCCTTTACTTCGTCCGCCGGATAATTTTGCTGGAACGAACGGGCGATCTGCCGGTCGGCATCGTCGAAATCCGGCGCGCCAGTGGCCTCAAAGCTCTGCTGCAGTACCTGGCTCAGGACATGGTTGGGCAGATAATCACACATCCCATCCACCGGGATGATTTCCACTGTGGTCCCGGTCATCAGCGCCGCGCCCCGGGCGCAATTGTTCACCCGCTCCCGCAATTCCAGCGCCTGGCTGATTTTCGGAGAACGGATAAAATAATACAGCGCCGCATGGTCCTGCACTACATTGGGGGCGCCGCCGCCCGCATCCCGATACGCGTAATGAATGCGCGCTTCCTGGATCATATGCTCCCGCAGGTAGTTCACTCCCACATTCATCAACTCGCAGGCATCCAGCGCACTGCGCCCCAGATGAGGCTGGCCTGCCGCATGGGTGGCCCGGCCGTGGAATCGATAGACCACGCTCACCGCCGCCAGGGAATGCTCTCCCATGATGGAGTTATTGCTGCCGGGATGCCAGGTAAACACCGCGTCCAGCCCATTGAACACGCCTTCCCGCGACATATAAACTTTTGCGCTTCCGTTTTCTTCCGCCGGGCAGCCGTAAAACGCAATGGTGCCGGGCAATCCGGTTTCTTTCAGATAATCTTTGACCGCCACTGCCGCCGCTGCCGCACCAACTCCCAGCAGATTATGGCCGCATCCATGGCCGGCGCCGCCAGGCACCAGCTCTTCCCGGTGGGTACACCCCGCTTTCTGGCTCAAAGAAGGCAGTGCGTCATATTCGCCCAGAATTCCCACGACCGGTTTGCCGCTGCCATACTGCGCTACAAAGGCCGTTGGGATATCTGCCAGGCCGGTCGTAATCGCAAAGCCCTCTTCCTCCAGCATCCGGATCAGCGCCTGAGCCGATTTTTCTTCCTGAAACGCCAATTCCGCATAGTTCCAGATCTCCTGGCTGAGTTTACGGTATTTTTCCTCATTCTTTTGCACGAACTGCGTTATTTTTTTTGCCAAATCTTCCATTTTTCTCCCTTTTCTCTCTTGAACCTGCTTTTCATAGAAAAGGTCCCGGCAGATGTCCGCCGGGACTTATTTTATTTTACGCCATCCAGCATGGGTTTCAGATCCACCGGCACCGGGCAGATATATTTACCGCCGGTTGCCTTTACGTATTCTTCTTTCGCCTTTTCCAGAACTTTCGGATCCTGCATGGCGCAAACCCCCGCGTAAGCCATAACCTTAGCCGCCGCCATCATTCCCTCATGGCCGATGCTGCATCCGCCCTGGGCAGTCAGCTGCCAGGAATGACCGGGCGTTCCGATGGCATAGGTGGCCATCCGCAGCTGCGCAGTGGGGCAGACATAGCTGACATCCCCCACATCAGTGGAGCCCGGATGCGCTGCCGGGTCAAACTGCAAAGGCAGGACGAAATCCATCAGCGATTTCCCCGCTACCTGTTGTGCAATGGCGGGGCCGTAGTCTGCCTCATAAGCCCGCTGCTGGTCCTTTAATTCCTCAGCCGGATATCCCTGCTGAAATTGGGCGGCCAACGCCTTGTCTGCCTCGCTGAAACGGGGCGCGCCGACTTCTTCCAATCCCTGCTGCAGCAAAGCGCTGAGCGTCTGGTTCGGAATAAAATCGCACAAGCCGTCGGTGGTCGTGATTTCCAGCGTGGTACCGGTCATCAACGCCGCGCCGCGGGCACAATTGTCCACCCGCTCCCGCAATTCCATAGCCTGGTATACTTTGGGCGCACGGATAAAGTAATACAGCGCCGCATGATCCTGCACCACGTTGGGCGCGCCGCCGCCCGCATCCCGGTAAGCGTAGTGGACCCGCGCCTCCTGGATCATATGCTCCCGCAGATAGTTAACGCCCACATTCATCAATTCGCAGGCATCCAAAGCGCTGCGGCCCAGATGAGGCTGGCCCGCTGCGTGGGTGGCCCGGCCATGAAAGCGGTAAAGCACACAAATACACGCCAAACTGCTTGTGCCATCCACCGCGTTTTTGCTGGAAGGATGCCAGGTAAAAGCACCGTCCAACTCGTCGAATACACCGGCTTTGGCCATGTACATCTTGCCGCTGCCATCCTCTTCCGCGGGGCAGCCGTAATAAGCAACTGTACCGGGCAGTCCGTGTTCTTTCATATAGTCTTTGACCGCCATCGCCGCAGCCAAAGAGCCAACGCCGAGCTGATTGTGCCCGCATCCATGCCCTGCAGGGCCGTTTTCAAAAGAAGCGCGCTGGGGATTGCCGGCCTGCTGGCTTAAATCAAACAACGCGTCATACTCTCCCAAAAAGCCGATAATCGGTTTTCCGCTGCCGTATTTGGCTACAAACGCCGTCGGGATTTCCGCGACGCCTTTTTCCACGGTGAACCCCTCTTCTTCCAGGCATCGCTCCAGGGCCTGGGCGGACTGAAATTCCTGATACCCTACTTCCGCGTACCGCCAAATCTCCTCGCTCAACGCTGTGAGCTTTTGCCGTTTTTTCTCAATGTATCCATCCAAAATTTTCGCCAGCTGATCCAAAAATGCCACTCCTCTCGAACATCAGTCTGTTTTTATTCTACTGTTCCCGCACAAAAAAGTAAAGCTTTTCTGCGGCGGCTCTTGTAAAAAAAGGGCTTCTTTACTATAATAAAAATGATTCTTGTATGTCTTCCGCCTTTGCGGCACCGATGGCCGAGATTTTCTTCTTGGCCGTTTTTCGTGCGTGGGCGTTCAAGAGGAAAGGTATGTGCTTATGAAAAAAATCGGATTTGACAATCAAAAATATGTGCATCTGCAGTCAGAACACATTAAAAAACGCATCGCCCAGTTCGGCGGGAAATTGTACCTGGAGTTCGGCGGAAAGTTGTTCGACGATTTCCACGCCTCCCGGGTTCTGCCGGGTTTTGAACCGGACAGCAAGGTGAAGCTTTTATTGCAATTAAAAGACCAGGCGGAAATCGTCATTGTCATCAACGCTTCGGACATTGAAAAAAATAAGATTCGCGGCGATCTCGGTATTACCTATGATTTGGATGTCCTTCGTCTGATCGACGCTTTCCGCGGTATCGGGCTGTATGTGGGCAGCGTTGTGCTGACCCGGTACGCCGGACAAGCCGCCGCCGAAGCTTTTATCAAACGGCTGGAACGGCTGGGCGTGAGAGTGTTCCGCCATTATTCTATTGAAGGATACCCCTCTAACATCCCGCTGATCGTCAGCGAACAGGGTTACGGACGCAATGAGTTTATCGAAACCTCCCGTCCCCTGGTCGTGGTCACGGCCCCTGGACCCGGATCCGGCAAAATGGCCACCTGCCTGTCCCAGCTATATCACGAGTACAAGCGCGGCGTAAAAGCCGGTTACGCCAAATTTGAAACCTTTCCCATCTGGAATATCCCACTGAACCATCCGGTCAACCTGGCCTATGAGGCGGCGACCGCCGATCTGAACGATGTGAATATGATCGACCCGTTCCATCTGGAGGCCTATGGTGTTACTACCGTCAACTACAACCGGGATGTGGAAGTTTTCCCTGTTTTGCGGGCCATGTTTGAGAAAATCATGGGACAATGCCCTTATAAATCCCCTACCGACATGGGGGTCAATATGGCCGGAAATGCCATTGTGGACGATGAAGTGTGCCGGGAAGCATCCCGCCAGGAAATTATCCGCCGGTATTACCAAAGTCTGTGCGAACGCCGGCAGGGCCTTTTAGAAGAAGACGTGGTCTATAAGCTGGAGCTTTTAATGAACCAGGCCGGCGTTTCCACCGCTGACCGGCCGGTGGTCCAAGCCGCGATCGACCGGGCGGAATCCACTGGAATGCCGGCCGCTGCCATCCAACTGCCGGATGGGCAAATCGTGACCGGCAAAACTTCCAATCTGCTGGGCTGTTCCGCTGCACTGTTGTTAAACGCGCTGAAGGTGCTGGGCGGTATCCATCATGATATTCACCTGATTTCTCCCATTGTCATCGAGCCGATTCAGGAACTGAAGGTGACGCATCTGGGCAACCGCAACCCCCGGCTCCACACCGATGAGGTGCTGCTGGCTCTGTGCATCTGTGCCAACACCGACCCGAACGCACGGCTCGCCATGCAGC
>JBJEQT010000010.1:0-4955 GCA_051881895.1 Oscillospiraceae bacterium | reverse complement strand
ATTTGCTCAGAATAAAGTTTTCGGCCAAAATCGCGGTCAAAAGGATGACCATCATATTTTTCGCAAACTCCATTATTTGCAGCCTCCTTCCGCAGCTTCAGCACATTTGCCTGCCATCGGACAGCCGGAGCATCCAGCTTCCTGTTTCGGTTTTTTGCCTTTGCGCATCAAAATGGCATTTACCAGCGCAATCAGGCAGCCGAATACAAAGAATCCGCCGGGGGCCAGGGTCATAATGGACATGGTCTGTACCGATTCGGGAATGATCTGCATGCCAAACCAAGTGCCGGAACCCAGGATTTCACGGATGGAGCCCATGCACACCAGCGCCAGCGTAAAACCAAGGCCCATACCGATTGCATCGCACGCGGAGGCCACTACGCCGTTTTTGTTGGCGAACATCTCAGCACGGCCGAGGATGATGCAGTTTACAACGATCAGCGGCAAATACAGGCCCAATGCTTCGTAAATAGACGGCACATACGCTTCCAGCAAAAATCCGACGATCGTTACGAAACCGGCAATGATAACAATATAGCAAGGGATACGAACTTTATCCGGAATGACTTTTCTCAACAGCGAAATAACAATATTGGAGCCCAGCAGAACCGCTGTAGCAGCCAAGCCCATGCCCAATCCGTTTACTGCCATCGAGGTGACAGCCAGCGTCGGGCAGGTACCCAAAATCAAGACCAATACGGGGTTTTCTTTGATAATGCCGTTGAGCAGGATTTTCAGATTGCTCTGTTTACTCATGCAGCAAGCTCCCCTTTCACCAATTCAAAAGCATCAACAGCTTTTCCGATCGCCTTTTTCACAGCGTTGGAAGAAACCGTCGCGCCGGACAGCGCATCGACACCGTCTGCGGTGGTCTGACCAATATACTGATCCAGATAAGAAGCTTTGCCTACACGGTCTCCCACGCCTTCGGTCTCCGCGAAATCAACCGGTTTTACGCCGGTAATCGCACCGGTGGAATCCATCGCGACAACCAAGCGGATCAGCGGCTCTTCATGATAGCCCTGTGCTGTAACAACCATGGTGACCGCGGATTTATCGTTTGCGATATAGACTTCTTTTACCTTGTCAACTTCCTGCTCGTATTTGGTCACGCCGCCGGGGACCAGCTCCGCGTTGGCATCGTCTACCGTATACAGAACCAGCTCTTCTGTCGGCTCGTCAACCACTTCGGAAATTTCTACCGAATTGCCGGATGCCGCGCTATACAGCTCAAATGCGGTTCCCAGCGCTTTTTTGTATGCTTTGGAGGTGATGCTGGCGCCCGAGATTCCGTCTACTTCGGTATAATTAGAAGCATTTTTGCCCACATAGCCGGCGCCATAGCTGTCCTCCGCCAATTTCGCGCCAAAACCGGGAGTCTCCTGATGTTCGATCATCTTGACGCCGGTGATGTTGCCGTCCGCGTCAAATCCGACCATCAGCTTAACAGCGCCGCCGTAGCCCTGTGCAGAAGCGGTCACAACATAACCCTTGCCGCTGGTTTCCTTATAAGCGTCCACCGCGCCTTCAATCTGGGCGGATAATTCGACTTCTTCAAAGCCGGAAGCGCCGGGCAGCACAACTGCTCTGGCCGCATTGGCTTCAGCATTTTTTGCTTCATCAATAATCGGCTTGGTCGCCTGATAAGTAAATACCAGAGCCGCGGAAACAACTGCGCAAATCACAGTCAGCACAACAACGGGGATGAGAAAATCTTTTACAAATTTCATTTCGCAAGACCTCCAAACGGTTTTGTTTTCGTCCATCTATCAATCAGGGGCGTTAAAATGTTCATCAGCAGAATCGCAAAAGAGACGCCTTCTACATACTGTCCATACAGACGGATCACAATCGTCAGCAGGCCGCATCCGATTGCAAAAATCACTTTGCCCTTTTTGGTGACGGGAGAGGTGGAATAATCGGTCGCCATAAAGAACGCGCCCAGCACCAATCCGCCCGCCAAAATCTGCGAAATGGGATTTACGCCCAAAAGCCAGGACATGACAAACACGGTTCCAATATAAGTCAGCGGAATGATCGGGCTGATAACCTTTTTATAGATCAGATAGATTCCGCCGATCAGCAGCGTGATGATACAGGTCTCGCCCAAGCTGCCGCCCCGCAGGCCGAACAGCAATTCAAACACATTGGGAACGCCGTCTACCGAGCCCAAAGCCATATTGCCGATTTCGCCCAGGCCGCTGACCTGTGTGGTATTGATCGCGCTCAAAGGAGTCGCGCCGGCAATGTGAGAAATTTTCCCGTCGGCAAATGCGGGGGTTACAAATGCGCTTGCGTCGCCCATCGCCGCGGAGAATGACACCAGCAGGACCACACGGGCCGTGATCGCCGGGTTCGCGAAGTTTTTGCCGATGCCGCCAAACAGCATTTTGACGATCACAATTGCCACAAAGCACCCTACCATTGCCATCCAGAATGGGAAGGTCGACGGCAGGTTAAACGCCAGCAGCATGCCGGTTACGACAGCGCTGCAATCGGAAATCGTGTTGGGCTGTTTGGTCAGAACATTATATAAATACTCAAAGATAATGCAGGAAGCCACGCAAACGCAGATGAGCATCAGCGCCCGCAGGCCAAACAGCAAAGTCGCCGCGATCGCAGTGGGGATCAGCGCGACAACCACGGTCAGCATAATGTTGGAGGTTGTCACGGGATCCTTTAAATGCGGCGAGGTAACGACCAAAAGTTTATTTTTCAATGTGATTCACCTCTTACTTTTTTTCTCGCAACATCTGCTTGCCCATTCTGTTGTAAAGCACCAGGTACCGGTTTGCCGGGCACACATAAGCGCAGCATCCGCATTCGATGCACAGATTTACTTTCAAAGAGGCCAGCGCTTCCTTGTTCTTGCCGTGGACCGCCTTATCAATGGCAGCCGGCATCAGATGAACCGGGCAGGCGCCAACACACCGCGCGCAGCGGATACACGGGGTTTCCAGCCGCTCCAGCGCGTCTTCCTCCGCAAAGGCAAGAATCGCATTGTTGTTCTTGATCACCGGATATTGGTCGTTGGGAACCGCGATTCCCATCATCGGGCCGCCCATGAGGATCATGCGGGGTTCTTTTGCGTATCCGCCGCAGAAAGCGATAATATCCTCAAATTTCGTGCCAATGGGAACCAGTACGTTCTGCGGTTTTGCCACCGCCGAGCCATCTACCGTTACCCGTTTTTGGATCAAAGGCATTCCGGTTTCCATATAAGAAGCCACAAACGCCACTGAGGACACATTCATCACGATAACGCCCTGATCCGCCGGAAGCTGCCCTTCCTTGACCACTTTTCCGGTGGTCTCATAAATCAGCACTTTTTCCGCGCCCTGCGGATATTTGGATTTGAGCACTGCTACCCGGTAGCCTTCTTTACCCGAAACCAACTGCTGCATTTTGCCAATGGCTTCTTTTTTGTTATCCTCAATGCCGATGATCACATTTTTGAGGCCCAGGTATTTGCACACCAGCTCAATTCCCTTGATCACGTTTTCGCCGTTTTCCAGGAATTCACGGTTATCCGCCGTAATGAAAGGCTCACATTCGGCGCCGTTGATAATCAGCGTGTCCACCTCGTCCAGATTTTTCGGATTCAGTTTGATAAAGGTTGGGAATCCCGCTCCTCCCAAACCAACCAATCCGGACTTGCGAATTGCCGCGATAAAGTCCTCCCGGCTTTCAACAACCGGCGGTGCAATCGATTCATCCACCGTTTGCTCGCCATCGCAGGCGATCACGATCGTTTGCGTACGCACCCCATTGGGATTGATAAAATCCTCGATGGCGGTGACCGTGCCGGACACGCTGGAATGGATCGGTACGCTCATAAACGCATCGGAATCCGCCAGCAGCTGGCCGACCTTGACCTCGTCTTTCACCTTCACAACAGGCGTACATGGCGCGCCCATGTGCTGCAAAAGAGGAATGGTAACGCTGGCCGGTACCGGCATGGATACAGTTTCACAATTCATAGTATTTTTATGATGTGGAACTTTTACTCCATTTAAGTTCATTTTCAACTTCATTTTCCTCCTATCCTCATATTTGCCCTGCAAGCATCTCTATAAAAAATATGGTAACCCATAGGTTTCCCTTAACGCAGCCGCCGATCCAGCTTTTCCACGGCAGGAAGCACCGTTTTCAAAACCAGACCGGTGACAAATCCCATCATAATCCCGGAGAGGATCAGAATCGGGAAATAATATAACGTGAGCGTTGTTCCGGTCAGCATGGAAGCACCCAAAAGCTGGCCCATATTATGGCCGATGGCTCCTAAAATACTGATCACCAGATAAGAAAGCTTCTGTTTTCGCAGACGCAGCAGCAAAAGCATTACTGTTACGGAAACCACTCCGCCCAGCAAACTCAGCAGCGCTCCGGTGGGCCCCCGCATCAGCAATACGGAAAGCGCTTTCAGCACTGCCAACGTGTAAGCATTGGCAGTGCCGAGAAAAAACACGCAGTACATTGTTACAATATTGGATAAGCCCAGCTTCACGCCCGGCGGCAAGCCAGGGATCACAATCATCCCTTCGACATAGGAAAGAACCACCGCCACGGCAAACAACAGCCCCATAAAGCATATTCGTTTTGTTGTACTGTTTCTACTCATCAGCAGTAACATTTCTCCATTCTGTTACGATATGTTGATAAAACGGTAGCCTTTCGCTTGTTCATTGGGCGTAAAACAGGCGCAAGCCCCCTGGGAAAGGTAAACATTCTTCTCCCGATCGACCAAAATAAAATCAAAAGATTCTGCCTTTGCATATTCAATCGCTTTTTCTTTGCCCGCTAAAAACAGGGTCGTAGAAAGAAAGTCGGCCATTGCGCCATCCTCGCAGATCACCGAGGCAGAAATCAAATCGCTGTCGCCGGGGTAGCCGGTATCCGGGTTCAAAATATGATGATAACGAACGCCATCTTCTTCAAAATAGCGCTCATAATCG
>JBJEQT010000009.1:0-5043 GCA_051881895.1 Oscillospiraceae bacterium | reverse complement strand
CTGTACGGCAGCTACCCTATGCCAGTAATGTTCTCATACTGTCTTATTGGAAACTCCCCGACGACCGTCTCTTTTTTATTGCATCAATCAGTTCTTTTCTCAAACTTTGATCGTTTTCCATTTTCCGGTACGGTACCGAATCCATACCAGCAAAGACCGTAGCAGCTGGTCTGCCGCCAAGGCGACCCAAGCGCCCGGCAGCCCCAAATGGAATCCATAAATCATCAAAATGGCCAGTCCAGGGCGTACCAGCAGTACCGTCATGAAGGTGATAACCGCTGTCGCGCGGGTATCTCCGGCGCCGCGCAAAACGCCTGCCAAAATAAACTGGGAGGCCTGGAACGGTTGAATGAAAGCAATGAACATCAAAATCGTTCCGCCCAGCGACACAATTTCCGGATCATCGTTGTACAAAGCAACAATTTGATGGGAAAACAAAACAAAGCAGGTTGCCAAAAACAGGGATACCATCATCCCTACCCGACGGGTGCGACGGCTGTACTGCTCCGCCATATCCGGCCGGCGCTTGCCCAGGCACTGGCCCACCAGCGACGTGGCGGAAACGCCGAACGCTTGTCCATTCATAAACGACAGCGCCTGAATGTTCATACACACCTGATGGGTCGCGAAGGCGATTGTCCCCAAAGAAGCAACTGTTTTGGAATAGATAATCATGCCGGCACGCATGACCAGCTGTTCCACCATCGCAGGAAAACCGATTTTAAAAATCGACGCAATCGACTCTTTATCCGGCAAAAAGCCATCCGTCAGCCGAAGATGCAGATAGCCGCTGCGGCGCCGCATGACCGCATAAAACGCCATGACCATCGCCACTGCCTGTCCCAGGATCGTCGCCAAAGACGCACCGGCAATTCCCAGGGCAGGGAATCCCATATGTCCGTAAATCAAAAAATAATTGAGGATTACGTTGACCACATTGGCAACAACATTGTAAATCATCGCCGTGCGTGAATCTCCGACTCCCCGCAAAACGGCAGTGATAACCGTTGTCAGGGCCATGGGCACAAATCCAATCATCTGGATTTGCAGATAGATGGTTCCGCCGGCCAGGCTCTCCGCGTCGGAGGCACCCATAAATTTGACCATCCATTCAGAAGAAAAATACCCGATAAACGACATGGCAATTGCCACCAAAAATGTCATCATCAGCGCCTGACGCATAATCAGGTTGGCTTTATCCTGCCGTCCGGCCCCCTTTGAGCGGGCGACCATTGCCGTGGCGCCCACATTCAGCGCCTGAAAAATCGTCATGAATAAAAATTTAGGCTGAGTCGTCAGACCCACTGAGGTAAGCGCCCATGCGCCCAGCTGTCCTACCATCATCAAATCAACCATCGAGGCCAGCTGCGTCAGCAAAAGTTCTACCATCGACGGCCATGCAATCCGGATCACGTCCGCATACATCATTTTGTTGGTCACACCCTGTGGAAGGGGCGTTTTTTTCTTCTGCACCTTTTGTTCCCACAGCGAGAGATCCTGCCCTTCTTCTACCAAATCAAGGGCCAGCCTGTGGATTTTCGATTGATTATCCCGCATATCTTCCTGCCTTCCGCCATTGGCTTCCGGCACATCTCACCACCTAACCGATTCATTTGTTCCATAACATTATATAATAAATCATACCGTTGGTCTATGATTTGTAAAAAAATTTCATATTTTTCATCAAAATGACGTAAAAAAGCGGTGCAAATTGCACCGCTTTTCTCAAAAAATCCTTTTTCTGCCCGAAATACTCTATTTTTTTGCGAAATTCTGTTTGGCCGCATAATGGAACAGAACCAATCCGACGATAAAAATCACGGCCAAAATAGAAATGCCCCAGTTGGTACTTCCTGTCAGCTGCGTAAACAAACCGACCATCGCGGTGCCCATAAAAGAAGCGCCTTTGCCGCAAATATCGAACAATCCGAAATATTCCCCCGCTTTTTCCGGCGGGATAATTTTGGCAAAATAGGACCTGGACAGCGCCTGAATGCCTCCCTGAAACATCCCCACGCATCCTGCCAGCAGCCAGAATTCCCAGACCTGATCCAGCTGGATGGCAAACAAGGCGATTGCCGTGTATGCCACGATGCAGATTTTGATCAGGGTATCGTTGCGGTATTTTTTCGCCGCTTTGCCAAAAATCAACGCGAACGGGAAAGCAACCACCTGCGTCAGCAGCAGTGCCAGCAGCAGCATGGTGGAATCAAAGCCCAGGGCGCTGCCAAACGCGGTAGCCATATCGATAATGGTATAGACTCCGTCGATAAAGAAAAAGAACGCCAGCAAAAACAGGAAAATGTGCTTTTGGGTTTTGATTTCCCGGAACGTGTGATACAGCGTGCCAAATGCGTCCCGCACCGGATGCTCCCGCTTGGGAGAATAGTGGACCTGTTTATAATGCCGCAGCAAAGGCAGCGTTAAAAGCAGCCACCAGGCGGCATTGAGGAAAAAGGAAATTCCCATTGCCACGGTCATGGAGATGCCCAGCGCTTCGTTGCCCAAAACAATACCCAGGCTGATGACAAAAGGAATGCAGCTTCCTATGTATCCCCAAGCATATCCCTGGGAAGACACTTCATCCATACGGTCAGGCGTCGTCACATCAGACAGCATGGAATCGTAAAAAATCAAGCTGGCGGAAAAGCCCACCTTCGCAATGACAAAAATCGACAAAAAAACAATCCACGGAACAGGAAAAGACAGCGCCGCGCATCCCAGCACGCCGACCATCATGCTGATGGTGAAAATCGGCTTTTTCAGATTTTTCGCATCTGCCATCGTACCCAGCACCGGCCCGATCAGCGCCACGATCAGCGTCGCAACAGATGCGGCGTATCCCCAATAGGCCAGATAATTCACTTCCGATATGCCGGCGTTTGCCGCCAGACTATTGAAATAAATCGGAACAATCGTTGCCACCAACAAAATAAAGGCGGAATTGGCTACGTCATACAAAATCCAGTATTTTTCCAGCTTGGTCAATTTTTCTTTTGTCATACTCTCTTCCCTCACTCAAAAATCCGATTCAGCCGTTCGTCAAACTTTCCTTTCCCTGCCATAGCGCCGGCAAAAGCCTCTTCCTGCGCAATTGCTTTCGGAATCGTCCGCCGGTATAATTCCAGCAGATGCTCGCAGACCGTCCGGCACCGGGGGTCCGCTTCCGGCGAGATAATGTGCTGGTTGATGGCATTGTACTGCCCGATCAGCCGCAGCCCTTTTTTCGCCGCCTCTCTGACCAGCGGATTCGGCATCACCAGCATATTTTTATAGCGGCGCATCGCGCGGATGCTTTTGTCGATCTCCCGCACGGAGACCCCTTCGTAAAACGGCGCAATCTGAGCAGCGAGATCTCCATCTGTCGGCATACAGTAGCCGACCGGGAAAGACTCGGGAGCTTTGCCGTCCAGCGAGAGCAGCATTCGCTCAAATTCCGTCTCGATGGCAATATGCCCCACCCCAATCGTTTCCGCCTGCCCGTCAATATACGGATGGCAGGCGCTGTCCAGCATGAAATGGCACAAAAAACCCATTAAATACGAAAGCTGCGACGGCCTTTTCCCGCCGTCTTCCCAAATTTTCCGCGCGTTCTCAAAAAAGGAAGCGGCGGTGGTTTTATGAAGAGACCGGCCTTTGTTGCCCACCGGATGCTCGGTAAAAGGGTTGTAAAAAAACAGGATATCCGGGCCCTGCAGCCCCACCCGGAACATCTGGGGGAACTGCAAAATCGGCTGTTTCACTGATAAGGGCAGCTTTGCCGCCACCTTTCTGCCAAAAGTATCATGCGCGTACATCGCAGGCATCTTATTCCTCCCCGCCCGCTCCAAAAGGAACGGAAAATTTCAGGCGGCTTCCCCGCCGCCAAATGGATTGCCGGCTGTACCGGCACAAAGAAAACCACCGCCCGTTTTGTCCAAAACGCAGCAGGCAATCTTCGTTTGCTCCTTGACCGGGATATTTCTTTCCCCCGCTACGACTGTTTGCTTTTTCCGGATACATCTGCGTTCTGCTGTGCCATCAAATCATCAAAGCGCTCCAGCTCTTGTGACAAATTGGTAAGCCGGTACGCCATACCGTTGAGTTTCGATTTGACTGCTGCAGTTTCTTCCCTCATCTGATCCATCTGCAGCGCTTTTTCCTCTTGTGCCTGGCGAAGGATTTTTGCCGATTCCGCCCGCGCCTCCTGCAGGATCTGCTGTGCCTGTGCCCGTGCGTCTTCCAAAATCGTCTCCCGCTCCCGGCAGGCAGCGGCGCGGATCTCATCCGCATTTTTCATCGCCTGCGCCGTCAGATCATGCGCATCGCTTTTTTCTTTTGAAATCCGTTCTGCCTCCTGATCCAGTTCCCTTCGGCGGCGCCCCAATGCAGATATTCCTTCGCTTTCCGCTTCTTTTGCTTTGTTTAAAATGGTCTGCCCCTCTATTCTCGCGGCGGCAATGATCCTTTCGCTCTCCCGGCGCGCCTGCTGCTCCATGCGCCTTGCTTCTTCCATCCGGGATTTGATCTGGCCCGCCAAAACCTTCAGCCGTTCCAGGTCAGCCTCTCCCGGCATTTCCTCCCGCTGTTTTTCCGATTCCGCGGCGCGCGCTTTTTCCTGCTCCAGCGCCCGGCGCAGCTCCTCATTTTCCCGCCGAAGGTCATTGACCGTATCCGGGTTGATACCCGCGTATTTTTGATTCAGTTCTTCTTTTTCCCGCTCATATTTGCGGATCAGATCATTTAGATACTGTGACACCTGCTCTTTATGAAAACCACGCAGTACCGTGGAAAACAAATCTCCCTTTGCCATTTTGCGTTCTCCTTTTCCCATCCGTTCCTTCATTTTCCCCAATTTTTTTGACCTGTGCGCGCCGCTTTCCGAAATCAAGCGGCCGCCGGCTGCCGTAAAGCACGGAAATCTGTCAGTTTTTTATTAGTATACCACAGAAATCCCATCTGTAAAAGAATTCTTTTTGAGGCAGACCAAAAAAAGGCGCCGGAAGATCCGGCGCCTTTTTAGCATCAATATTGGGTTAAATGATAATGCAGATCAGCCCTGTG
>JBJEQT010000008.1:0-5052 GCA_051881895.1 Oscillospiraceae bacterium | reverse complement strand
AGCCCGTAACTGGGTATATTTATTTTTGGTTGCCATGCCGCCGCGGATATGCCGCTCCCGCTTATTTTTATCCAGCACCTTTTGTACATCGGCCTGCAGATTTGGATTGATCTGCAGCAGCCGGAAGCTAACGTCTTTATGAATCGTACTTTTGCTGAGGTGGAATACCTTCGCCGCCTGCCGCACAGTGGCTTCGTGGTCAACGATGTAATTCCCCAGCATCACTGCTCGCTCTTCGGGGATGCCTTTCAAACCCTTCTCCCTCCCTCTTTTCCCTCTGTGACAGGGACTCTTGCCACATATATATGCAGCAAAAGGAGAGTGTTATGAGCGTTTCCCCCGCAAAATGCCTCCCGACCGGACAAAACCGCCAGTCTGCTTCCACAGACTGGCGGTTTTAAGCAGGGGGAAGTTACTCTTTATCGCTTTTCTTGCGGTAAATCTGGGCGTACAGGGCCTTGCTGAAACGATAATAACGGTAACGTTTCTGGTAGCGGGGCGGAAAGTGCTGACTGTAACTGGCCGGAAACTGTTTCATCAGCTTTTCTGCCAGCCGCTTCTCTTTGGAGCCTCTTTTCATATGGGGATAGCAGTCCAAAATAATGACCATTAAAAACAGCTCATTACGAAGCATGTTGGGTAACCTTTTCTTCAGCTCCACATAGCGTTCATAAGTCAGGTAGAACTTATCCTCATAGAATTTTTCATCCCGATTGTGCAGAATACTCTCTCCCCTCTGGTAATAATTACAGAGGGGAACCGGATTATAGGTCACAAAATCACATTGCTCCATCAAGCGATACATGGTACCCAAGTCCTCCATTTTTCGACCGAGCGGAAAACGCACGGTTTGGAACAGAGAGCGGTGGTACATTTTATTCCATGCGTAGTTGCAGTATTTTTCCTTGGTAAACAGATGATTGATTGCCTGTTCGGTATCAAATTTCTCAATTTTGCTGCTATCCACAGGTTCCTCCACCTCTTGATCGCCGTCATAATACAGACGGAAACCACAGGTGGATAATTTTACGCCATAAGTTTTGATGTCATGATGCAGAATTTCCACCATACGCCGGTCTACAAAATCGTCGCCATCTACAAAACAGATGTACTGGCCTTTCGCCCGGTCAAGTCCAAAATTTCTGGCATCCGAAAGCCCGCCGTTGGACTTATTAAAATAGCGGATACGCTTATCTCCCGCCGCAAAAGCTTCACAAATTCCGCCGCTGTTATCCGGAGAACCATCATTGATCAGCAAAATTTCAATATTCCCATAGGTCTGGGCCTGAAGGCTTTGAATACAACGAGGAAGACAGTCTGCCACTTTATAGATAGGGACAATAATACTAACCAAATCTTTTTCCATACTTGATTCTCCATTCTTTTTTCCGATTTACCGCAAGAAAAACTTATCATTTAATAACGCAATATAACGAAATGTCACACTTTTATTGTAATCCCTTTACAGCGAAAGTCAAGCCTTTCTAATAAAAGCCGCCGAAAAATTTCGGCGGCTTTTATCTTTCCATTTATTCTTTATACGCAGGGCAGAGGTAACGTCTTTTTCCCCTGCTGATATTTCCATATTCGATGGCCTCCAATGGGCAACCACAGATGCAGGCCATGCAGTGGGTGCAGTTTTTGCCCCAAACCGGACGGTTGTTTTCGATTCGTATATTATTCAGCACACAGGCTTTCTCACATTTTCCACAGCCAATACACTGGGAAGTTGCAAAAAACTTCTCAGCGCTGATATAACAAGGATAAAATCCCTTGTTGATAGGACCACTTTTCACTCGATCCACCACAGAAACTTTCTTTTCCGGGAAAGCTTCTCCTCGCTGGATCCTCGCACAGCCATCTTCCAGAATCGGCTGTGCCGCTTTGATGATTTTCTCGCTGCTTTCTCTGTCCGGTGCGGAAAAAAGGGCAATATAGTTTTCCGGCATCGGTACTTCCAGAGTTCCTCGATAATTCAGATTCTTTTGCCGGCAAAGTTCTTGATTATATTTTGCCGCGCCTCCAATTTCCGAACCGCAAGTCATGACAAAATAAGCTTCTTTGCTGCCCTGGATCCAGCTTTCCCGGATAAAATCCGCAAAAATACGGGGCAGCTGCCAGGCGTAAGTAGGCGACACAAAAATCCATGGTTTTCCACTGAGCAGCTCCGCCTGAATCCCCTGCTTCAGATATGGCCCGGCATCCACTGCCTGATCTTCCAGGTGATATGCCAGAAAATCAGCGCAGTACCGGCTGTTTCCTGTTCCAGAAAAATAAACAATCATCCCTTTTTCCCCTTTTCATCAGTCCTCCAGATGTACCGGCACACTGGAAATGGACTCAGTAATGCTTTTCTTTTCATTTTGGCGAATACGCTCCGCAAACTCTTCAATTTTATTGGAAATCCACATATAAGCAGTGGTCCCTTCTCGGTAATCCGCTTCTGCGTAAATATGGATACGGCCATCCTTGCGCAGTTGTTCCATCTGGCGAAAGGCAGCCAAATCCCCTTTGGGATAAATGGCAAAGGTAGCGCCTCCATTTTTGTTCACCAGAGAAAAGGCCGGTATGTCGCTGGGACCATCGGCAATATAGATCATATTTTCGAAAGGCACCCTTCGCAAATGTGCCGGCATTTTCGAGTTCACATCAATTTCCGGATGCTTGGGCACTCCTTTGTTGATTTCAAAGATCGCTCTGGTTTTGGAGGTATTGTCAATGGTATAGCCCAGCTCCGCGATAACGGTTCTGCCGTTAAGCTCCCCTTCGATCAGTTCACAGCCCCAGACACCATCCACATAATCCATCACAGAGGTTCCCTGAATCACAGCCATCATACCTGTGCTGACGATATAATGCTCCACCTTAATATCATATTCCTGAAACAGCGGATTCTCTGCGATTTGTCTCTTGGTTTTTTCAAAAATCTCCGGGATCCCAGGATAAAAATGCAGTTCCTTTCCAAAACTTTTCAACTTCTCATTGTTCAAATCCGGGAAAATCCCTTCCCGCACATAGCGAAGAAAATGGTTGAGATAAATGGTATCCCGATTGACCCGAACTCCTTGTTCCGCCATATATTTCCCCGGCAGCTGGTGGACTTCCCGCCAAAACTGCTTGCTGTCCACGCCATAATGCTGAAAAATCGGATCCTGCATATAGCCATCTACCAATGTTTTATCAAAATCCCAAATCACCGCGATAATATTTGCCATTTTGATCCCTCCCATCATCTTGCTGTTCTGCTTTTATTCTAAAGGCTTCTGAACATATTGTCAATGCTGTCACTTTATTGTACAAAAAGAGCCCGGCGAAATTCGTCGGGCTTTGTCTGTTTAGCGATCTGCTGTCATTTAATTGGTTCCACGATTTTCATCCGGCCCCAGTTTGACCATATGGATGTGGTCCTCCCATACACCGTTGATGTTCAGATATTTTTTCGCCAAGCCTTCGCTCTTAAAGCCGCACTTCTCCAAAACCCGCAGAGACTGCCGGTTCCTCGGCATTACATTTCCTTCAATGCGGTGAAGTTTAAGCTGTCCAAAAGCATAATCCGTCACCAACTCCACAGCCTGGGTCATATAACCCCGGTTCACATAGGTTTCATCCAGCTTATAACCCAGAAAACAAGAGCGAAACGCACCCCAAACCACTTCATTAAGACCAATAACGCCGATCAGCTTATCCGGCTCATTCCGTAGCTGGATATAAAAGCGAAAAGAGCGTTTCTGTTTCTCCCGCTCCACCTCAGCGGCAAGGATCTTCCGCTGGGCGCTCTCAGTAAAAAATTCCTCTGAATGGGCCGGCTCCGTCCACTCCAGAAAATGGCGATTTCTCCGGTAGTAGTCCGCCAGCATACCGGCCAAAGCTTCCTCCGACGGCAGCAAACGCAGCGTATCATTCTGCAGCATTTTACTTCTCCATAGTGTTGTGAACGATTTGCCCGTCAATCATACTCAGGCGGCAAAGGGTCAAACTGCTGAAAGGATGGCCGTCAAAAATGGCAATATCCGCATCTTTGCCCACTTCCAAGGAACCGATTCGCTTCTCCAGACCCAAAGTTTTTGCCGGGTTGATGGTCACACCGGCAAAAGCATCCTGCTCACTGAGGCCATTCCGCATAAGCATACCGATGGTAGCTGGCAAATGGGCGGTTTTGGAGCCTTCGTCCGCTGTCAGAGACACACAGATTCCCGCATTGGCCAAAATAGCCGGGTTATCAATCCGTTTATCCCACAGTTCCTGTTTCTCCGGACCCCAAAGGTGTGGGCCAATGGTGCAGCGAACCTGCCGTTTTTTCAGGGCATTGAGGATCTTATAGCCCTCGGTGCAGTGTTCAATGGTATAATCCAGACCAAATTCCTCCGCATAGCGGATGGCGGTCATAATATCATCGGAACGATGAGCATGAATCCGGCAGCGCATTTCACCCCGGACCACTGGTACCAGCGCGTCCATCTGAAAATCAGGCTCCGGCGCCTTGGAAGGGTCTGTTTCAGCTGCTTTCAACTTATCCGAATAAACCTTGGCCTTATATAAAGTCTCCCGGATCAAAGCCGCAACGCCCATACGAGTCATGGGCAGCTTGCTGTCTGTACCGTAGCAGCGTTTTGGATTCTCGCCCATGGCAAATTTCATTTGTTCACAGCCTGGAACTTCCATTTCCTCTGCTGTTTCCACCTTCCGCAGCTTGATAACTGTCCCAGTACCGCCGATCAGATTGGCGGAACCCGGCAGGATGCAGACCGTACTGAAACCGGCCTTTCGCACGACATCGATGGCATAATCATAGGGGTTTACGGCGTCAATCGCCCGCACCTGAGGAGTGATGGGACTGCTCATCTCGTTGCCGTCCAAAGGAATCGAAGGATTTGTACGCGGTTCATTGAAGTTGGAAATGTGCGTATGGCAGTCGATCAGGCCGGGCGTTACCCAGCAGCCCTCTGCATTGATAATTTGTGCATCCGCAGGGATCTCCACATTTTTACCGACCGCCGCAATTTTACCCTCGTCCACCAGTACGGTTCCTTTTTCATAGGTTTCACCGGTCAC
>JBJEQT010000007.1:0-5060 GCA_051881895.1 Oscillospiraceae bacterium | reverse complement strand
CTGGGTGTGGCGCAGTTGGTAGCGCGCTACCTTGGGGTGGTAGAGGCCGTGGGTTCAAGTCCCGTCACTCAGACCAGAAAAACGCCTGCAGAAATGCAGGCGTTTTTCTTTTTGCCGAAACCCATGAGCTTTCGGCTTCTTGTATTGGACTTTTCCCTGGCGGGGTGCGCCGGTACCATGGATTTAAGTTCATCCGCTCAGACTCATCCGAGTATCTGTTCAGGATGTTCCGATTGTTCTTTCTGTCCGGTTTTTATGGCGCTTTGATCCCCGACAATCATCCGAACAGTATCTTTCCAAATGGGGAACGTGTTTCGATTTGCCGTTTGGCTGAGAATGTTTTACGGTCTATGAACAAAGGACCCGCCGCAGGCGGGTCCTTTGTTTTATCCGCAATCCCTTTGGATGTGCATTTTGATACGGTATCGTGACAGCGGCACTTTTAGGTCGCACGCATAGCTCCGCTCGATGCTTTCTTTTCTGAAGCACCGATAACGCCGGAATCAGAGAAACAATATTAGGGCGTTTTTATGGCTCTGCATGCGGGGGAGCGGCCGCTGCCTTACTGGGCTTTCTGGAAATTTTGCTGGCCATTTTGAGGGATGGGCATGGCGCCGTCTGTGGGACGCTGCGGTTTTGCACCGGGCTGCATATCGCCCCGGCCACCCTTATTGTTGTCGAAGCCGCCTGTGCTGCCGTAACGGGTGATTGTTTCCGTCAGCGTCAGTTCTGTCATCACAGTACCGCCGCTGTAAGAGGTGTCGGCGGGGAATACGCCGTCTTCGGAAGCGCCGGTACAGGTGCCGCCGGTGGAGACCGTATAGGTGCCGCCCTGCTTCAGCTCTGGTGCGGAAAAGACCAGGTTTGCCGTCCGGATAGGCATTTCATAGACATACTGCTGTTCCTCACCGGTAAACGCCACCAGGCTGCCTGCCTCCAGAGCCGATTCAAAACCAATATAGATGACCGGCTGCTCAGCAGCGCTGGGTGCTGAGGGCATCCCGCCTGAGCCGACAGCCAGCAGCGTTCCGCCGGACAGCGCAAAGCCGGAATCATAATCCAGAGCGCCGTCGCCGCTGCCGGTACTGGATACCAAAACGATACCGCCGGTCATATCAATGCTGCCATTGGAGTCCAAGCCGTCGCCGCCTGCCCGGACTACCAGGCAGCCGCCGGAAATGTTGATCGCGTAGGCGGAAGCGCCCGTGCCGAAGGTGTTGCCGCGGCCTGCGCCGCCGAATCCGCCGAATCCGCTGCCGTCCTGGCCGCCGCCTGCGTTGACGCCGTCGTCATCGGATACCAGGTGGATGGTGCCGCCGGAAATATCCACATTGACGCCCTCCAGGCCTTCATACGAGGCCAAAATATCGATCTGGCCGCCGGAGACCGTCAGCGTTTGGTCGGCGTGGAAGGCATCGTCGCCGCTGGAAACGGTGTATTGGCCGTTTTCCACTGTCACATTTCCGTTGGAGTGAACGGCGTCATCGCTGCAATCCAGTACATACACGCCGTTTAACAGCGTTAGCTCACCGCCGGCCTTGATCCCCTTGGCGCTGATGTCATCGGAAGGCTGAACGGCGCTTCCGCCGCCGGAGGAAATGGTGTAGGTGCCGCTGGAGAGGGTCACGGCGGTTTCCGCCTGGATGCCGTCCTCTCCGGCGGTCAGATTCAGAACCGAGTTGGAAATGCTGATCCAACCCAGGGATTTGTCCGTGTCATTGGTGGAGCGGATGGCGTCTTCGCCGCATTTCACGCTGATGGCGGCGCTGTCAATGGTGTTGGAATCTTTGCCATTGATGCCGTTTCCCACGGCGTTTACCGTTAAATCCAGGTCATAAATCTGCAGGGTGTCCTTGCCGGTGATGCCGTTACGGTAGTTGCCGTTCACCACCAAGCTGCCTGCCCCCTGAAGTACCAGGTCGGATTTGCTGTACAGGCAGGCATTGGGCTCATCCTCTTCGGCCGAGGACCGGCTGTCGGAGAAGGTATAGATGCTGCCATCCGTCAGGGTGTTTTCGGTATCCTCCATGACATAAATGCTGGTGAGGGCGGATTGATAAATGTAGATGGGGCTGCCGGTGGAACAGGTGATGTCCGCACCATTAAGCACCAATGTCACGTCGCCGCCCTTGGCGTCTACCAGAATGCGGCCGTCTGCCAGCGTTCCGCTGACCGCATAGGTGCCGCCCTCCGAAATGGTGATGACGCCGCTCTCCACACTGGCTCCGCTGCCGCTGATCTGGGCAGAGGTCCCATTCAGCGTGATTTTCACAGAAGACGCCAGATCGACTGTGGCCGGGGTACGGGGAGATGCTGCATTGTCTGATTCTGCAGCGGTATATTGGGCCTTTGGCTGGCTTGTGCCGGGCTCGGTATCCGTTGGGTCTGTGGTTTGCGCCTGACAGCTGCAGAGCAGAATTGCCGAAAGCAACCATGCGGCAGCTTGTTTTGCGTATTTCATAGGAAAAAACCTCCTTTTGGTTTTCTCCATCAGTAAACACCCGTAAGTTAAAGCATAGCTAAAGGCTTTTCTTAAGTTTCTCTTTAGGAAACGAGCGCATGATAAGGCTATTATCAAGCGAGGAGGCGCAACAATGACCGGAACGGTTCAATACAGCTTTCGGCGTGTGGAAAAGAAATATTTTCTGACGCCCCAGCAATATCAACAGATGTGTGCGGGTATGGCTGCTTATATGAAGGCCGATCAACACGCCCGTTACACCATCTGTAACCTGTATTATGACACGGAGGACTACTCCCTCATCCGGACATCGCTGGAAAAGCCGATTTATAAAGAGAAGCTGCGGATGCGCAGTTACGGCGTGCCGGGCGACCGGGACAAAGTATTTGTCGAGCTGAAAAAGAAGTATGACGGCGTGGTGTACAAGCGCCGGGTGCTTATGGAAGCAGCCGCTGCCCAGCGGTATCTGTCCCACGGCATCCGGCCGGAAAACGAGGAACAGATCCACCATGAAATCGACTGGTTCATGCACCTGTACCAGCCGGAACCCCGGGTATTCATCGGCTATGAGCGAGAGGCCTATGCAGGTATCGAGCTGCCGGATCTGCGGATCACCTTTGATACCAGCCTTCGCTGGCGCGCGGATCACCTGGATCTGCGGCAAGGACAGGCGGGGACCCTTTTGCTGCCGCCGGATCAGATCCTGATGGAGATCAAGATCCCCGGTGCGGCGCCGGTATGGCTGGCTCGCCTGCTCAGTGAGCTGAAAGTATACCCCACGTCCTTTTCCAAATACGGCACCTATTATAAACAACAGATTCTGGGGCAGACCGCCCCCAAAAAAATTCACTTGGAGGTCATGACCTGTGCTTAATTCCATTATTACCGGAACAGAAATCACGTTGGATGCTTTTTTGATCTGTACCGGAGCCTCTTTGATTCTTGGCCTGGCGATTGCAGGCCTGTGCATGTATAAAAACCGTTATTCCCAGGGCTTTGTAATCACATTGGCCATGTTGCCTGCGGTGGTGGAATTGGTTATCATGCTGGTAAACGGCAACATCGGCGCGGGCGTAGCCGTAGCGGGCACCTTCGGTCTGGTGCGGTTTCGTTCCGTGGCAGGCACCGCCCGGGAAATCGGCATGATCTTTCTGGCCATGGCCATCGGTCTTGCCACCGGTATGGGCTATATGGCGTTGGCAGTACTGTTTTTCTGCATCATGGCGGCCTTTTCTCTGATTCTGTCGGCGGTTCGTTTCGGCGGCGGAAATGCCAATGAGCGCAATCTGAAAATCACCATTCCGGAAAATCTGGACTATGACGGCCTGTTCGACGACCTGTTCCGGCAGTACACCGCCTCTGCGGAGCTGGAGCGCGTTAAAACCAGCAATATGGGTACCATGTATGAATTGAGCTACAAGATCGTTTTGAAGGGCAGCTCGGTTCCGAAGGAGTTTCTGGATGCTCTGCGCTGCCGCAATGGCAATCTGAATATCGTCTGCGGCAGGCCGGTCACCAAAGATTCTCTTTGACGGCTGCTTTGGAAATTGATATGATGTCAGTAAGGAATTACAGATCTTTTTATAAAACATTTCGGATGGGGGATTTCCATGCGTTTGCTGATTGCAGAAGATGATCTGGATCTGGCTGAGGCGCTGACTGCATTTTTGGAACGCAATCAATATGTTGTAGACGTGGTCCACAATGGGGGCGACGCCTTTGATTATGCCATATCCGGCAATTATGACGGCATCATCCTGGATATTATGATGCCGGTCATGGATGGGCTGCAGGTCCTTGGCAAGCTGCGGGCGGAACATCTCTTTACGCCGGTTATGCTGCTGACCGCCAAAGGCGAGAAAGATGACCGCATTATCGGCTTTGATACCGGGGCGGACGATTATCTGCCGAAACCCTTTGCACCGGATGAACTGCTGGCACGTCTGCGGGCCATGCTGCGCCGGAGCGGCGATTTCAAGCCCACCATTCTTCAGTTCGGTGATCTGAGTTTAGACTGCACCGGCGGTATCGTTCGCTGCGGCGGGTATACCGAGCGGCTCAGCGGAAAGGAGTTCCAGGTGCTGGAGCTGTTTATGCGGTCACCAAATGCGGTTCTGTCTGCCGATAAAATTATGGAGCGCGTCTGGGGTTGGGACTCTGAGTCGGAAATCAATGTGGTCTGGGTGCATATCTCAAATCTGCGGAAAAAGCTGAAAGCCATCGGTTCCAAGGTGTCTATCCGGGCCAGCCGCGGTTTGGGTTACATATTGGAGGTACAGGCATGATTGAACAACTGCGGCGCAGTTTTATCAAAAGCGCCATGATGTCTGTCACCCTGGTGTTGGTGCTGCTCATCGGCTCGGTCAATCTGGTAAACGCTTTCTCGGTGAACCGGGATTTGAATAACATGCTGACGATGCTGATAGAAAATCGGGGGGCTATGCCGGACTATTTTCCGCGTGACAAAGACAACGTCAGGCCCAAGGACCCCAAGGAGCATCCTCCCGCCAATTTTAATGAAGAAACGCCGTTTTCCACACGCTTTTTTGTCTTGTGCTATACGAATGACGGCCGGCTTTTGAATACGGATTTAGATCAT
>JBJEQT010000006.1:0-5198 GCA_051881895.1 Oscillospiraceae bacterium | reverse complement strand
ACCCGCTTTCAGGGGCAGAACATCTCGATTTCTGTTTATAACTGGGGAGAGTACATTTCCGATGGGTCTGACGATATGCTGGATGTCAACGCGGCGTTTGAGGAGTTGACCGGCATTAAGGTGCTGTACACCACTTTCGCCACCAACGAAGAGCTGTATGCCAAGCTGAAAAGCGGCGGCGCCAGCTACGACATCATTATTCCTTCCGATTATATGGTAGCCCGCATGATTGCGGAGGAGATGCTCCAGCCGCTGGACCTCGAGAATATCCCCAACGCCCAGTTTCTGGATGACCAATACCGATACACAGATTTCGACCCCGAGGGTGCTTATTCCATCCCTTACACCTGGGGAACCGTCGGTATTATTTACAACACCCAATATGTGGATGAGGAAGATGCTCACAGCTGGGATCTTCTGTGGGATGAACGGTACATGGGTGAAATTCTGATGTTCTCCAATCCCCGGGACAGCTTTGCCATCGCCTTAAAGCGCCTTGGGTATTCCATGAACTCCACCAACGAGAACGAATTGCGGGAAGCCTGTGAAAGTCTGAAAGATCAAAAAGCGCTGGTACAGGCCTATGTCATGGATGAAATCTTTGACAAAATGGAAGGCGAGGAAGCAATGATCGCTCCCTATTACGCGGGAGACGCCATCATTATGACTGATGAGAACCCCAACCTCGCGTTCTCCATCCCGGATGAGGGGACCAACCGCTTTATCGACAGCGTCTGTATTCCGTCCAACGCCAAACAAAAAGAGGCGGCGGAAATGTATATCAATTTCCTGTGTGAACCCGAAGTTGCCGCTGCCAATATCGATTTTATCGGTTATTCCACACCAAATCTGGCCGCTTACGAGCTGCTGGACGAGCAGATGCAGCAAAACGAAATCGCTTATCCCAGCCAGGAAACGCTGGACAATACCGAAGCTTTCATCTTCCTTCCCGCAAAGACCAGCACTTTGATGGACAAACTGTGGACCGAACTTCTTTCCAATGACGAAAACTACAGCAAATGGACCATCCCCGCTTTTCTTTTGGTGGGAATCCTTTTCTCCATCGGCATCAACGTAAGGCGGATGCTGCTCAAAAAGAAAGAGGATATGATGTAAAACAAATCAAAAACCGCCCTGACTGCCAGGGCGGTTTTTTTCTGCTATCCACGCAAAACGATCGGTTTAAATAAAAACAATTAGAAAATCATCAAAATGATATTGACTTTCTCCTCATCGATGCGTATATTATATTTAGATGATCGTCTAAATATAATGAAAGGGAGGGGCCATATGGGTGTTCAAAAAACATTCAAAGCGTTGTCGGACAGTACCCGCAGAGAAATATTGGAACTGCTGAAAAAAGGCGCCGTTTCCGCCGGGGATATCGCGTCCCATTTCAACATGACCGTAGCAACTATTTCTCATCATCTGGCGGTTTTAAAAGATGCGGAACTGATCAGCGACGAAAAGCGGGGCAAGTTTATTTATTATGAGCTGAACACATCCGTCATCGACGAGATTGTTCGATGGATGGCATCTTTTCAAGGAGGTAGTAACGATGCAAAATAGGCGCAATCAAATCACCATTTGGATTTTAGCGGTATTGTCGCCTTTACTGTGCGTGGTAGCCTATCCGTTTTTGCCCGAACGAATCCCCATGCATTGGGATATAAACGGTACGGTTTCGTATGAAGGGAAAGCAACCTTTCTTTTGATGGCGGCTTTGCCTCTCTTGCTGGCAGCCTTGTTTATCTTTCTGCCGAAAATCGATCCGCGAAAGAAGAATTACCAAAAATTTGGGAAATACTATGACTATTTTTGCATGTTCATGATGGTATTTCTGCTCATCGTCAATCTCGTTATCGTTTCGGAAAGCTTTTTCCCCGGCCGCATTTCGGTTGGCATTGTCATCCAGATGCTGGTTGGCGTACTGTTCCTTTTCCTGGGCAATATGATGCCCAAATTTAAAAGCAACTTTTTTATCGGATTTAAAAATCCCTGGACCCTTTCCAATACCGATGTTTGGAACCGCACCCATCGTCTGGCGGGTATTCTGATGTTCATGACAGGCTTTGTTATGATTTTGACCTGTTTATGGCTGCCGCCGAACATCTCCTTTATCCTGATGCTTGGGATGCTCCTGCTGGCAGTACTGATTCCCACCGTTATGTCTTATTTGTGGTACCAAAAGCTGTCTGCGGACCAATGCGGCGACAAGGAGGAAGAAAAATGAAGAAAAACATTTGTGTTTATCTGATTTTCACCTTTGTTTTGACCTATGGCATCGTGTTCGGACTGATGCTCACCAACACTCCTTATGGCAGCACAGTCTGCATGGCGGCTTTCTCTTTGTGCATGCTGCTTCCCGCGTTGTGCAGCCTGTTGACCCGCCTGGTCTGCAAAGAAGGGTTTTCCCGGATGTATCTTAAGCCCCGCTTCAAAGGCCATTGGCGTTATTATCTGGCAGGACTGATCGGCCCCTCCGTTCTCATCGTGATTGGCGCGTCCGTTTACTTTTTGCTGTTTCCCCGCCAGTTTGATCCTCATATGACCGCCTTGTCCCAAATGCTGGAGGCGCAGGGGATGGACAGCTCCTATGCCGGGACCCTCCTTGCCGTCCAGCTGGCGGTCGGCGCGCTGGCCGGCGGCATCATCAACCTGCCGTTCGCTTTAGGCGAGGAACTGGGCTGGCGCGGTTATCTGCTCCCGCACCTTTGCCAAAGCATGTCCGCCAGTCGTGCCATCCTTCTTTCCGGCGCGATATGGGGCCTGTGGCACGCGCCGATGATCGCCATGGGGCATAATTACGGCGTCGACTACCCCACCGCTCCATGGGGCGGTATTCTGGCAATGGTCATCTTCTGCATTTTCTTTGGAATGTTTCTGAGCTATCTGACCATCCAAACAGGCAGCGCCATTCCCGCTGCCATTGGGCACGGCGCTTTGAACGCTTTTGCCGCAGCTCCCTCTTACTTTGCAATCAACGGCGCATGCAGCCCTTTCCTCGGCCCTCTTCCCACCGGAATCATCGGCGGCATTGGAATCATTGCTGTCGGCATCTGGTGCATGGTTCGGCTGCGAGGGGACGAAAGATTACGCTGCACCCAAAAAGAAGACAAAACGGCCATCCTTCCCTAAAACGGAAGACGGTGACCATTTGGAGATAAAAGAAACAAAAAGAGCCGGAAAAGGGGCTAAAACATCCCCCTTTCCGGCTCTTTTCAGGGATAGGCTCCTTTCTTCCGGGAAAAATAGAAACACAAATCCCGAAAAAGGAGAAATAATAATGGAATCCATTTGGTTTGCGTCTTGCCCCATCGAACACAGGAATCCGCTGGACCGGGATATCAAAACGGATATTGCGGTCATCGGCGCCGGGATGACCGGAATTTTAACCGCATATAAACTTCAAAAAACCGGAAAATCGGTGGTCGTGCTGGAGGCAAACCGCATCGCGAGCGGACAGACCGGGAAAACGACCGCAAAACTCACCTCCCAGCACGGGCTTTTTTACCATCGCATGATTCAGGATTGGGGAGAAGAAAAAGCCCGGCTGTATGCGCAGGCCAACGAAAATGCCATCGAGGCATACCGCAGTTTGGTACAGGAAGAACAGATCGACTGCGATTTTGAAACGACCGACGCTTATGTCTATTCCCAGGACGCCGAAATGCTGAAAAAAGAGGCGCTTGCCGCCCAAAAACTGGGGATCTGTGCTTCTTTTGTCCCAACGCCTCATTTTCCCATCGACGCGGCCGGCGCCGTCAAATTCCAAAACCAGGCGCAATTCCACCCGCTCAAGCTGATTGCGCCGCTCGCCCAAAAGCTGACCATATACGAAGACACCCTTGTCCTCTCAGTTGACGCTCACCAGATCAAAACCAACCGCGGAACAGTCTGGGCCGGTAAAATCATTTTTGCCTGTCATTACCCGTTTATCATTTTTCCGGGGATGTACTTTTCCAGAATGCATCAGGAACGCTCCTATGTCTTGGCCTTGGAAAACGCAGACCCGCCGGAGGGGATGTGGATCGGCGCGGACGAACATTCTTATTCCCTGCGCCATTGGCGAAATATGCTGCTGTTCGGCGGCGAAAGCCATCGGACGGGGAAAAACCGGCAAGGCGGGCGCTATCAGGCGCTGCGTCAAAAGGCCCGGGAGCTTTTTCCCAACAGCCGGGAAACGGCGGCTTGGTCCGCCCAGGACTGCATCACGCCGGACCATCTTCCCTACATCGGTTCTTACGCTCCGAGCCGGCCGGACTGGCTGATTGCTACCGGTTTCCAAAAATGGGGAATGACCACTGCGATGGCCGCCGCCGAAATCCTGTGCGACCAGCTTTGCTCAAAAGAGAACCCTTATGCGGCGCTTTTCCGTCCGGGCCGTTTTTCCGCTCAAAGCATTCCCGGGGCGGCGGAAGAAGGCGCACAGGCGATACGCGGATTGGGAAAACGCTTTTTTCAAGTGCCGCGGGAAACGGCAGAAACCATCCCACAAGGACATGGGGGCGCTGTTTGGGAAGCCGGTAAGAAAACCGGCGTGCTGAAAGACCAAAACGGAAAAACATTTTCCGTTTCGCCCCGGTGCCCTCATATGGGCTGCCAGCTGGAGTGGAATCCCGACGAGAAAAGCTGGGACTGCCCCTGCCACGGCTCCCGGTTCGACATCTACGGCAGGTTGCTGACCGGCCCCGCCCAGACAGACCTGGCCTGAATGCAGTAGCCCCGCGGGCATCTGTCCGCGGGGCCATTGCATCCCGGGGGAAAACGGCGTATACTGTAGGCACACGAAAAGGGGTGCCGTTATGAAAATTCTGGTCCTGTCCGACTCTCACGGGAATGTTTCCAATATGCTGCGGGCGGTGGAGCGGGAGTCTCCCCGGATGATCCTTCACCTGGGGGACTGCTGGCGGGACGGGGAGCGGCTTCACGACGATTGCCCCGGCATTGAATTTTATCAGGTCCCCGGCAACTGCGACTTTCGTCCAGCGGAGGAGAGCGAGCGGCTGCTGTTTATTGGGGACAAGCGTGTCCTCATCTGCCACGGCCACACCTACGGCGTGAAGCAGTCCCTCCTCAGCGCCGGATATGCCGCGGAGGAACAGAATCTGGACTGCTTTCTGTTCGGCCACACCCACAAGCCTCTGGTGGATATGCGGGGAAAAACGCTGTTCCTGAATCCCGACAACATCGGAGAC
>JBJEQT010000005.1:0-5256 GCA_051881895.1 Oscillospiraceae bacterium | reverse complement strand
ATTATCGCTCTGCGATCGGAATGGATGAGCTGTTAAAAACGCAGCAGGAGCTGGAAGAAAAGACGGCGGACCCGAATTTTTGGAACGACCTGGAGACTTCCTCCAAAGTTTTGCAGCAGATCAGCCAGATTAAGGCAAAAGCCGCTACCTACACCAAAATGGAAAGCGATTATGAGGATTTGGCTACCTTGATCGAGATCGCCATGGAAGAAGAGGATGAGTCGTCCTATGCGGAGATACAGTCGCTTTACCAGGCGCTGGCGGCTTACTATGAGGAGCAGAAGCTTTTAACCCTTCTGTCCGGAGAATATGACAGTAAAAACGCTATTTTAACCTTCCATGCGGGCGCCGGCGGTACGGAATCCCAGGATTGGGTACAGATGCTGCTGCGGATGTATACGCGTTGGGGCGAGCGGCATGGATTTAAAGTAAAGATACTGGATATCCTCGATGGAGAGGAAGCGGGCATCAAAAGCGCCTCGGTGCTGGTAGAAGGGATGAACGCTTACGGTTATCTCAAATCGGAAACCGGCGTTCACCGGCTGGTTCGGGTATCGCCATTCGACGCTTCCGGCCGCAGGCATACTTCCTTTGCCTCTTTGGAGGTCATGCCGGAAATAGACGACGATACGGTTGTAGAAATCCGGGAAGAGGATTTGAAGGTTGACACCTATCGTTCCAGCGGCGCAGGCGGCCAGCATGTCAACAAAACAGAATCCGCGATCCGGATTACCCATATTCCTACCGGCGTGATCGTCGCTTGCCAGAATGAGCGAAGCCAGCATCAGAACCGGGAAGTGGCCATGAAAATGCTGCGCTCCAAACTGATTGAAATTAAGGAGCGGGAGCATCTGGAAAAAATCGAGGACATCAAGGGCGACCAAAAGGATATTGGTTGGGGCAACCAGATCCGCTCTTATGTATTTATGCCCTACACACTGGTAAAAGATCATCGAACCGGATTTGAAAACGGCAACATCGGCGCGGTGATGGACGGGGATTTGGATGGGTTCATCAACGCCTATCTGAAAGCCAGCAGCCTGGGGCAGCTGCAAAAATAGTTAAGGAGTGTTTTGATGAGGATAGTTGTGAAAGTTGGCACATCCACACTGGCACATACAACGGGCCGGCTGAATATTCGGAGAGTTGAGCAGCTGTGCCGTGTGCTAAGCGATTTAAAAAACGCAGGACATCAGATTATCCTGGTTTCTTCCGGCGCCATTGGAATGGGCGTGGGCAAACTGTCTCTTCCGCATCGCCCAAGCGACATGCCGACCAAGCAGGCGGCTGCCGCCGTGGGACAGTGCGAGCTGATGTACGTTTATGACAAGCTGTTTACCGAATATAACCATACGGTTGCTCAAATGCTGCTGACCGGTGAGGATTTGGAAAGCGACGAGCGGCGGACGAATTTCCAAAATACCCTTTACCGTCTTTTGGAATTGGGCGCGCTGCCGATCGTCAACGAAAACGATACCGTCGCCACGGAAGAAATTGCCGTGGGGGATAACGATACGCTCGCGGCCATTGTAGCAAAATGCGCCGGTGCAGATTTGCTGGTTCTGTTAAGCGACATCGACGGGCTGTTCACCGCTGACCCCAGAAAAGACCCCGACGCGCGTCTGATTCCGCTTGTGGAAGAGCTGACGCCGCAAGTTTATGCGTTGGCGGGCGAAAAGGGCAGCGATCTGGCCTGCGGCGGCATGGCCACCAAGCTGAAAGCGGCGAAAACGGCAATGGAAAACGGATTTGACATGGTCATTTCCAACGGGCAGCGCCCGGAAGAACTCTATGATATCGTAGAGGGCGTTCCGGTGGGAACACTATTCAAAAGCGGTGGCAAACACTGAGTGCTATAGATTAAAACGGCAGCCGTATTCCGGATGGACAGAAAGGGATTTTTATGACGACTTTAGAACAACTGCAGGCCGCGCGGGCCGCCAAAAGCGAACTGGCGTCAGCGGGTGAGGACCAGAAAAACAAGGCGCTTTTGTCTATGGCCGACGCGCTGGAAATGGAACAGGACGGCATTTTGGCCGCTAATCGGGAAGATTTGGCAGCGGCGCAGGGGACAATCAGCGAGGTAATGATGGATCGTCTGTCTCTGTCTGCGGCGCGAATTCGAGATATGGCACAGGGGATCCGGGAAGTGGCTGCTCTGCCGGACCCTGTGGGAAAAATCCTTTCCCAAACGGTACGGCCCAACGGCTTGGTGATACAGCGGACGCAGGTTCCCATGGGGGTTGTGGCAATTATCTATGAAAGCCGCCCGAACGTGACCAGCGACGTGGCGGCACTGGCGGTGAAAAGCGGGAATGTTTGTGTGCTTCGGTGCGGAAAAGAAGCGCATCGGACAGCTGAGAAAATAACAGAAGCACTTCGCCGGGGGCTCACCTCAGCAGGCCTGCCGCAGGCCGCTGTCACTTTGCTGGAGGATACCTCTCGTGCTTCGGCGATGGAGCTGATGACAGCAGTCGGCCTTGTGGATCTTTTGATTCCCCGCGGCGGAAAAGGATTGATTTCCGCCTGTGTGGAAAACGCGAAAGTGCCCTGCATTCAGACCGGTACCGGTATCTGTCATATTTATGTGGATAAAGCCGCCGATCTTGCAATGGCGCTGGATATTATCGAAAACGCAAAGACCAGCCGCCCGTCCGTATGCAACGCGCAAGAGGTTTGCCTGGTCCACTCGGAAATTGCCTCCCGCTTCTTGCCGGATTTAAAGCGCCGCCTGGTCGATGAACAACAGGGACGCCATCCGGTGGAGCTGCGGCTGGATCCCCGGGCGCAACAGATCATTCCCGGTATTCCGGCTGGAGCAGAGGACTTTGATACGGAATTTTTGGATTATATCCTCGCGGTCAAAGTGGTAGATGGCATGGAAGAAGCGATTTCGCATATCGCCGACCACTCTACCGGGCACAGCGAAGCAATTGTCACGGCGGATCCCGATGCGGCGCAGCATTTTACCGCGCGGATAGACAGTGCGGCGGTCTACGTCAATGCTTCCACGCGCTTTACCGACGGAGGAGAATTCGGGTTAGGCTGCGAAATGGGAATTTCAACACAAAAGCTCCACGCCAGAGGCCCTTTGGGGCTGGAAGAGCTATGCAGCTACAAATATGTGATTCAAGGAAACGGCCAGGTGCGGTAAAATCTTTTATCCTGCTTTCTGCGCGATGTCCCGACGGCGCTTTTCCTGTTACAAAGCCAAAAAACCGGCAAGTTCTTTTGAACTGCCGGTTTTTTGGTGAGATGCTATATGAAAATCCTATGCGAGATAGGAAGAATTGGTAGTCCGCCTGACCATCGGTTCGGTATTCCGCCCATACCCGGCGGTCCCGGCAGGAATCATTCCTTGGAATGACTCTATCTTATCAGAGGATTGTTACCCCTTTATAAACAAAAATAGAAATATTTCCAAAGCAAATGTGAAGCTTTTGGCATGAAACGAAAAACGTGTCCATTTTTACCGGAAGCGGCATGTCCTGCCGGCAATCCGCCTGCCAACGTAAAAAACTACCGACGCCTGGACGAAAAGGCAGGGGGCGGTCTTTTTTTCCGGGCGCTCCCATATACTGGATTTGTAAGGCTTGTCTTGTAAAACAGTTGGGGGGAGGATTTGGGATGATCAAAAAAGCGGGAAGAGGACAGCAGTTCAGACGGGGCATTCGAAAACTTCTCTACCGAAACGAGATATTTTTTTTGCTTGCCGTGCTGTTTTTAATCGGCGTTTTTATTGGCGCTTTTCTGATTCGCGCAAACGGCGAAAGCTGGCAGAGATTTATTCAGCAGATCACCGCGGGTTTTGCCGATGGAAGAAGCCATCAGACCATCGCGGAAACCTTTTTGCAGTCGCTGGCCGGGTCTTCGCTTTTTCTGTGCGCCATCTTCCTGTGCGGATTCTGCGCAGTAGGGCAGCCGCTGATCTGTTTGATTTTATTGTTCCGGGGAATGGGCTATGGTTTGACCGCCGGCGGTATTTACAGCGTATATGGGCTTGGCGGAATGGGATATGTGGCGCTGCTTTTACTGCCAAACTGTATTCTGACGGTGCTGGTCCTGCTGCGGGCGGGACAAAGCGCTTTCCGATTTTCTACCGGCCTGTACGGGGCGATGAAAGGGTCCGGCAAACTGACTGCTCGTCCTTACTGCTTTGAATTCTCTGTTTTGGCTGTGTGCCTGATTGCGGCTGCGCTGCTGGATAGTCTTTGCAGTTGCTTTTTTGGCGATTTGTTCTTTCCGATGCAATAAATGGCAGATTGTTCACAGAAAAGATATGAAATTTTTTGGATTTATGATATGATAAAAAAAGCGGGTTTCCCGCAATGTGAAAAATCGGGAGAGATTAATCCAATGGGACTTATTTCCAATATGTTCAATTATTCCAAACCGGGGCCTGGCGTTGATAAAGAGGAACAGCAAAAACGGCGTTTCTTTTTGTTTTTTGAGCTGTTTTTCAGAAAATTCTGGAAATTAATTCAGCTGAACCTGCTGTATGTCCTGTTTTGGATTCCGCCGCTGATCGCCGGAACGCTGCTGACCCCCTATAACGCAACGCTGGCCTATCTGGCTTTTTTCCTGGTGGGAACCTTTACGGCGGGCCCTGCCACGGCGGGGGCGGTGTATATCCTGCGGAATTTCGCAACCCAGACGCCGGTGTTCCTGCTGTCTGATTTTTTCCAGCAGTTTAAGGCGAATTATAAGCAATCGGCTCTGGCGTTTTTGTTCAATTCACTCGCCCTGTTCGCCTGTTATGCGTCCTACCTTTTTTATGGAGAATACATGGACATGGGGTTTCTGAACTATGTATTCAAGGCAATGGTTTTGATTATGGCGCTGTTGGTCTTGTTTGAAACGTTCCATGTGTTCTTAATGATCGTAACCGTTGATTTGAAGCTGAAAGATATTTTCAAGAACTGCTTTTTGTTTGCGATTTTAAATTTGGTGCGTAATTTTTGCAGTTTACTGTTTGCAGTGGGCTTTTTATGGCTGGAATATAAATTTTTCCCGCTTTCCATGTTCATCTTTCCTTTCATTGGACTTGTATTCCCGCTGTTTATCATCACCTTTAACGCGTATCCTGTGGTGAAAAAGTACGCAATTGATCCTTATTATGAAGCGCAGGGAGAGCCAAAAGAAGACGAAAGCATTTTTGAAGATTAAAATCAACCGAATCAAAAAGCCATGGGGAACCCCCATGGCTTTTCTTTTTTCCTCGGTTTTAAGCGGGATCTCTGCGCAGGGAATGGGTCT
>JBJEQT010000004.1:0-5317 GCA_051881895.1 Oscillospiraceae bacterium | reverse complement strand
ACATGGCTGCGGCGCCCCGATGTTTCCGCTTGGTGTCAAAAATCGCATCAAATCGCTGCATCTATATCTTTTTTTCATTGCAGAAATTGGTCGTGAAAAAGAATTTTTTCCCACTGTCCCGCTGCAGCACTTCAAAAATCGCCTCACCGTACTTCGCGCGGAAATCCCGGTTCCGCCGGCGCGTTACTTTTTCGTCGCAGGAAATTTCCAAATCCCGGTCCGCCGCTTTTACCATCCAATGGACAAGCGGATTAAACCAGTGAATGGTCGAGGCCGCGATCAGCAAAAGCTTATACCATAAATCATGGCGCATCACATGAACCAGTTCGTGCCGGAAGATCATCTCCAGCGCTTCGGCTGGGTAATCCTCCCGCGGCAGCAAAAGCTGCGGACGGCGCAGGCCAACCACCATGGGAGAAGATACAGCCGGGCAATGTGCCAGCCGCATTGGGCCCAAATAGCCTGTTTTGTCTTTTATTTCTTTCCAAACCGCCTGGCAATCGGGATTTTGAACCGGCCGCGTGCAGGTGCGCAAAACACGCCGCATCCGGTTGCCGGTTGCAAGATGGACTGTCAGCATCACGGCAGCCCCCAGCATCCAAACCGCCATTCCCGCTTTTGCCCATGGAAATGCTGCCAATTTCTCTGTCCAACCAGCCCATGGAGCAGTTTGTGTTTTCTGCTCTGCCGGCACGACCGGGAGCGGCTCTTTCTGCTGCTGTTGTATTTGAACCGTCTGCTCTTTCCGAACATCGGTTTCCTGCTGGGATAAAAGCTCCGTTTCCGCTGCCGGATGGGATTCCGCAACCTGTTTTTCGGGCCAATCGGCGGATACCGTAGTCTGGAACCGCCCGCTCAAATCCGGCAACGCAATCGCCGGCATCTGGAAAGGAATCAAAAGACGTATGGCAATGACCATCCAAACCCAGTAGCGCCAGCCTGCCGAATATCTTTTTTTCAAAAACGGAGTACAAAAAAGAACAAAGGCAATCAGTACAGACATACTCAGCGTAACGCGTATCAAATTGCCAAATAAATCCGTCACAGCTACTCCTCCCTTTTCATCTGATTCAAATATTGTCTCAAATCATCCAGATCGGATTGCGTCAAATCCCGGCTGTCCACCATGGAAGCCACCAGGTTCCGAATGGAATTGCCGTGAAGCTTTTGGAGAAAATTCCGGTTTTCATATGCCAGATATTCTTCCTGTGAAACCAGCGATTCATAAAGATTCCTGTTTCCCTGTTTGCTGCAGGATAAAAAACCTTTTTCCTGCAGTCTGCCTAACAAACTTAGAATGGTGGAATCCGCCCAGTTTTTCCGTTCTTTTAATTTCTGGTCAAAATAATTGCGCGGCACCGGGCCATCCGCTTCCCACAGTGCAATCATGATTTCCAGTTCCGATTCCGGCAGTTTTTTCAGTTTCATATGAATTTCTCCTACATTTGTAGTATCATTTTCTTTATTGTATAACCTCTGTATGAATTTGTCAATCCGTTTTCCCGTTTTCTTGCTTTTCGCTCCAGCAGCGGTCAAAATTTACCGCAGAAAAACGAATTTTTTCTTTCGCAATTTGCCCTCTTTTTCCGAAAGCAAAACGTGCGGCAGGCTTTTCGCCTGCCGCACGACAATCGCTATTCCTGCTTTTGCAGCGGTTCTGCATACAGCTTTTTCATGTTCTCGGGCAAAACCTTTTCCAATCGGTACCGCTGTACCTTTTGCTTGCCCGCCTGTCCCATTTTTTCCCGCAGCTGCCGATTCTCATACAGCTTTCGGACCGCCTGGCAAAACGCTTCCTCATCATCAAAATCAAACAACAAGCCGTTGACTTCCGGCTCTATCAAATCCTCATGCCCCTTGACTTTACTCGCAATAACCGGCAGCCCGCAAGCCATTGCTTCCATGATTTGAAAAGGCAGGCCCTCAATTCTGCTGGCAGACACGCCGGCATCCGCCAGATAAAAATAAGGTGCCAAATCCTGCATATAACCCGGAAAGCGGATTTCTTTGCGCACCGAAAACTGGACAGCCAAAGACTTTATCCGCTCAAACCGGTCGCCTTCTCCTACCAAAATCAGGCGGCAAGGAATCCCCTCCTCCTTGAGACGGCGCATGGCGCGGACCAAAAAAATCTGATTTTTCCGGTCCGAAAACTCCGCGGCGCATACCATGACAAATTCCTGCGGTGAAAAGGAATAGGTCCGCCGCAACGATTCCACAGCCGCAATAGTCGCCTCGTTTTTTTCGAAACGGGACACGTCAACCCCCATACCTTTTATCGAAATCAGCCGGGTTCGATATAAATAATATTTCTGCGCAATCTGTTCATCCTGCTGGTTCATCACTGCCACCACATCGGTCACCGGGCGGGTCAGTTTCTCCGCCGCCAAAAGGATCATCCGCTTTTTCCACGGCGTATTTTCATCAAACAAATACCCATGCACTGTATTGATGACCCACAGCCGCCGCCCGCTGAGCATGATCCCCAACCGGGTAAAAAACGCCGCCAGAGATGTGTGAAGGCTGACCAGATCATACCGTTCTTTCCGTATCAGCTTTCGAATCCGGAAAGCGCATTTGAAATTTCCCCAGGAGGTCATCTTCTTTTCAAACGGCATCGGGATCGCCGTCACCCCGTCCGGAAGGCCGGCAGGATCCCCTGCCCCCATAACGTGAACCTCGTTTCCCTGAGACAGAAGCTCCTGGAGATAGGGGATATGAAATGTCTTTAAATGCCCGAAAGTCGAGGCCACATACAGGATTTTTTTTGCCATTACAGTCACACGCTTTCTTTTCGATATTGACGGTTCATTCCAACGCCGACGCCCAACAAAATCCAAAACATGGTAGCGGTCATAACGGTGGAATCATTGAAGAATCCCGCAAACAGATAACCGGCAACGCCCAGCCCCACGGCAATGCCCCGAAACCCGTTTGGATCCCGCCTTTTTCCGCCGTATAACCGGAAGCAATCCCACAAATAAGAGATGCAGATTGCCAAAAATGCCAAGAGCGCAATACCGCCTTCATTGACGAAAATCTGAAGATACAGATTGTGCGGTTTATCCACAACAATATTGCCAACGCCATAAGCGTACAGCTTCCCCAACACGTCAGCCTGTGGGAATTCATATATAAAGCAGTCCGGTCCGGCGCCCAGCGCCAAATAACGGGGCAAAATCGGGATCGTTCGGGACCAGATATACCCCCGCATAGAGCCTATGCGCTCTTTTCCCTTTAAAAATCCGGCGATTGGCGGCTCTTCCAGCGTCATGGGCTCGGTGGTATTGGTTCTGGCAAGATAAATCTGTGTGTCATCGTAATAGAATTGCAGCAACTGCTTTCTGTTATAAATCAAGCGCAGGTATGTATAAGGCGTATTGCCGTCCGCCGAATTGACCGGACGAAAAGACAAATCTGCAAACGCGTTATTCTGCGTTACCAAAACGCCTTTTTCATTAAAAGTAAAAGGCACCTCGTTTCCCTGCTGGTCCCGAAAAACGATCTGCCCGTCCTCCGACGAGAGAAACAGCGCATCCCCCTGAACAGTAATCACTGCACCGGCGTCTGTATTTTCCACGGCACGGATGGGAAGCTCGTCCTTATAATCGAAATCGGATGTATCCGAAAAAATCGTCACAATATCATCGAAAAGCATGGGAACCCGTTCAAAAATAGCATTGTGCAGGGCAAAATTCAAACCGATTACCGCAACCAGCAATCCCCCGAAAACAGACAGCACCAGCTTCCAGTGCTGAAACAAAAGACGCCGAAAAAAGATCGCCGCCAATACCACAGCGGCAGCCGTACCCACCAGTCCGGCTCTTGATGTGGAACCCAGCAGCAGCATCAAAGACAGAAGCGCCGCCAAAAGAAGAGGGAGCCGGAACTTCCAGCGTTTCTCAAGCAGCGCCAGAACCGCGCAGAGCGGAAGGGCCATGGCCGCGATGCTCCCCAGATAATTATAGTGGTTGACCGTGCCGTACATCTTCGCCATGTCAAACTGAATCGCGCTGATTTTGCCTTCTATATCGTCCGGCACCACCAGGCTGTTGACCCAGTCGCTGGCCATCAGGTCGTGTCCGGCAAACTGGGAAATACCCATAATCGAGTTGACCGCTATCAAAACGCCCATTGCCGCCATGATTAGCTTCAAATCCTGCGCCGACCGGTAAGAAAGCGCCGTGTAAAGGAATAAAATCAGGTAAGAAATCTGTGTCATCATTCCCTCGGCCCGGTCGTACATCCCCCACAAAGCCGTATCCCGATGGTCAGAAAGCAGAGTGGAGAGGACCAAACACAGCAAAAAAACGCCGCAGGCCGCAAAATAAAACCACCCCAGCCGGTCGATTCCCGCAAAAAGCTTCTTGCAGAATACCAACAGTAAAATCAACATGATTGCCGCCATCATCCATAAAAAACGAGCGCGGTACTGTGAAAAAAGTTCTGTTTTCCGATTGGTCAGGAACAAACGATATAAATCACCGCTTAAAAAATGCTGGGTAGCACGGACGACAACCGGCATCACAGCCATTAAAAGTACAACGGGAAGAAACAGCCAGTTTCTTGTTTTTCTTTCCCAGATAAAGCCTGTCCTCACCTCTATTTCTCCTTTACCTTTTCTTGATTACCGGGCAGGACTTCCTCATTTCTCAGTCCCTTGAACACTGTCATGAACAAAATTTTGATATCCAAAAACAGGCTCCAGTTTTCAATATAATGGATGTCCCATTCAATCCGCTTCTGGATGGAGGTGTCCCCCCGGTAGCCTTTCACCTGTGCCAGCCCGGTAATACCCGGCTTCACTTGATGTTTGACCATATAAAGCGGAACGCTCTTTTGAAAATTCTCCACAAAATACGGCAGCTCCGGACGTGGTCCCACCAAACTCATATCACCTTTGAGCACGTTATAAAGCTGCGGCAGCTCATCAATGGAAAACTTGCGGATAAATGCGCCGAATTTTGTTTTTCGGGGATCCTCATTGGTGCTCCAGGCCGTATCGGACTGATCGTTGACCACCATGGACCGAAATTTATACATGGTAAACAATTCCTTGTTCAGCCCCACCCGCTCCTGTTTGAAAATCACCGGCCCTGGCGAAGTCAATTTCACACCGATGGCAGTCGCCAGCAGGATCGGAGAGGATAGGATCATCAAAATCAGCGCGCCGCAGAAATCGACCGTACGTTTTAAAAAGGCATTGCCGTAATTGTCCAGCGGAATCTTACGGATGTTAATCAGCGGGATACGGTCAATTTGGTCGATATAAGGCCGGCTTGGGATGTACCGGTAACAAAAGGGGATGATCGAAATT
>JBJEQT010000003.1:0-5374 GCA_051881895.1 Oscillospiraceae bacterium | reverse complement strand
ATTGTCTTTCGCATTTAGGAAATCTATTGGTTAGGACATGCAGTTTCTGATTTATAATCGGACAACCTCCGATTGGTTAGGAGTATCAATCCATTGATGGACTCTCTTTATGAAAGGAACGAAACTGCTTTCCGGATGGCCGCGTATTCTCCACGAACCCCGCGGCCAAGGTTCTGAACCGGTTCATCAGAGTACATGGGAAACGCCCCCTTTCCGTTTTTTCGTTCTGGTTTCATCTTTTTTCTGCATCTTTAATATACAACATTTTATGGGTATTGTCAACTGTTTTTTTTAACAAAAATAATATTTTTTATGAAATATAGATTAAATTTTATTTCCAATTGACTTCTTTCTTTGAATCATATAATATGATAATCAGACGCGGTATTCCCGCAATTTGAAAGCGATCCGCTTCGGCGGTTCCGGAATCTGGAGGCAAAAGAATGTCAGAACAAAACGAATTCGGGCCAGATTTGCTGACCCTGACAGATGACGAAGGCGTTTCCCATACTTTTGAGGTACTGGACACGCTGGAAAAAGACGGACACAAATATGTGGCCATGATCCCCGCTTACGATGACGATTCTCTCGGAAAGCCCGGCGAATTGATCATCCTGCGCAACTCCGTAGAGGGCGACGAGGAGTTTTTGGTGGGAATCGAAAGCGAAGAAGAATTTAACGATGTTGCGGCGATTTTTATGAAAAATCTGGAGGATTATTACGAATTCACCGAATAACCACTGGTTTCTTTCATAAAATAGTGGCATCCTGCCCTGTGCGATCAATCCGCAGACAATATAAATCCAACACGCTTGCTACGGGATTCCTTCTCTTGCGGCGGACAGCAGACCTCCCGGGTTTTCCCCGGACGAAGGGAGCTTGAAAACGCGAGGCGGTTTTACCCACCCTGTCTTTTGATGGGTTTAAGCGACTGCGGACCGGCAGGGCGGGATTCTATTTGATTTTAAAAAGCCATTCGGCTTCGGCCGAATGGCTTTTTTCGTTTATTTTTCGTTTGGCGCCGGCGGCCAGATCCTTTTTTCAAAAACCGTATCACGCGAATCTTTTCAATTGCTCTGGCTTTAACCGGCAGCTTTTTTCTGTGCCTGCTTTGTTTTCATCACGTTATAGACCATTACGGCGCAAATCACGATGACAGCACCCAAAATCGCCAGCCAGGTGATTTTTTCACCGTAAAAAAGGGCAACCAGAATCGGGTTGAGGATCGGTTCAATGGTCGAAATCAGGCTTGCGGAAATCGGCTGGGTATTTTCCAGGCCTTTGGTAAACAAAATATATCCCAATCCCAGCTGAAAAATTCCCAGCATCAGGATGCAGCCGATGGCAGAAGCAGAAAAATCCGTTTCCTGCGCCAGGCTCGGCAGCCCGATGACCGCACTCATCAAATGGCCCAAAAACACGGACGACATGGGATCGCCGCCCGGAAATGTATTGAGCATACACACCAGCGCATAGCAGATGCCGGACAGCAGAGCAATCAGGTTACCAGCCATGCCGCCTCCATCCAGGCTGTCCACAAAAAACAAAACAATACCGCCCAGAACGATGCAGCAAGCAACCAGGTCCAGCTTGCCGGGACGGTTATGGAAAAACAGCCACATGAAAAGAATGATAAAAATCGGGGCCGAATATTGGAGCACGATCGCGTTGGCCGCCGTTGTCATCTTATTGGCCATCACATAAAACGTTACCGTTCCGCACAGACACAGTCCGCCGAAAAACACGGTTTTATTAAACACCAATTTATGCTTTTGACTCGCCATAAAACAGCCGATCAGAATGGTGGAGAGAATACATCTGCCCGAACCGATAGACAATGCCTGCCAGGGAAGCAGCTTTGTGAACAATCCCCCGGTACTGAAGCAGATCGCAGAAAGAAAAATCAAAAGCGGTCCGTTTTTTAGTTTTGCCATGCCTTTTCTTCTCCTCATTTCAAAATTCCAAGCGCCCGGCTGCTCTTGGCAAGGGGCAAAAGCTTTGGTAAAAGACTTTTGCCCCTTTGAATTCAAACCGTCAGACGCCGGCACAGACAGCTATTAATAATCGAACTGGCGGTAATAGCGGCGAATGGACAGCGGATGACGCAGGAACAGTTCCATATAAGCGTCTACCCGGTTGTTAACGCCATGCATGACCAAATGGGAAATCGTTCCGCGGAATTCCGGGCTGATTCCTTTCAGTGCAAATTCCTTGGTATCGATGATCGTGTAGTTCGCGCAGACCTTCGGCAAAAAGCGCGCTACCCGCTCCGCCAGAGGACGCTGCTCGTCCTCGCCCATGAACAGGGTCACAGGGGTATCGGCCTCCACAATTTCCTGCATGCCATGGAAGAATTCCGGGCAGCTGATGGATTTGGTGCGTACCCACATCTGCTCTTCCCAATAGCACATGGCGTACGAATAGGTCGCGCCGTACTGGGTGCCGGAGCCGATAAAATAATGCGGCAGGTCCGGGTGCGCCTGTTTGAAAGCGACCTGCTCTTTGGCATAATGGTAAGCCCATTCATCAGAAGAAATTTCCACTTCGGCCAGCGCTTTTGCCAGATGCGCTTCCATCTCTTTATTGTAACGGTCGTATTCGGGGAATTCGCCGTTTTTGTACATCAGATAGTTTGCTACCATAAAGAACTTCAGCTGTTCATTGACCGGATAAACAATCAGATGCTCCGATTTGCCGGGCTGCGTCAAAGCGGAACCGGGTGTGTCGATAAACGCAATGACCCGGGCGCCCAGCTCGTGGACATGATCCACCAGTTCCACCATTTCCTTGGTATTGCCGGAAACGGAAGAATAGATCACCACCGACCGGTCGGTAAACCGCTTGTTTCCGGTGGTCAAAAATTCCGCCGCATTTTCTACATAGACCGGCAGACGGGATTTCCCGCGCATATATACTTCAACCTGCATGCTGGAAGCATAGGTGCCGCCGATCCCCATAAAGTAAATGCCGTCAAACCCTTCCTCCCAGATCTGATCAACGATCTTTTCGATCTGCGGGCGCAGGGCCAAAGCGCCGTTGACACTGTCGATTGCTTCTTTTTCATTAAATCCTCGCAGGCAAGGGCCATCTTTTTCTTTCCACGCTTTTGCTTCGTACATGCCGCACTCTCCTTTTTCTTTTTTGCAGTCTTGCCGCATCGATTTGGTGCAGCTTTACAAAAGGCTTTTGATTCGCATTTTGCGACTACATCTTTAGTATAAAGAAGGAATCATACTTCCGTCAAGCCATTCAGAAGAAAAAGAGCCAACCGACTTTGTCAAAATCAGTTAGCTCTTTGCTGATAAGCAATCAAACAAAACGACAGAGAGCATCAGCCCTGTATCATCCGCGTTTTCTTCTGGTACCAATCAGTACGCTCATCGCGGCTGCGGAAACGGAAAGCAGCATAAACCATACCAGAATGTTTGCTGCATCGCCGGTTCCCGGGTTGTCTTTTTTCTCCTCATCGCCTTTGCCGGAACCAGAATCTGTCTTGTCTTCGTTGTAAACAGATTCGGACGGATCGTCTTCATAGGAAGGATCATCGGGCTCATCCGGATCCTCCGGTTCTTCCGGTTCTTCTTCCTTTCCCTTTTCCCACTGGGCATAAAGGATGTCCTCCTCTGCCGTCAGCAGGTATATTTCCCCGGCGTCATAGGCGATACCGGAGCCGTCTGCCCGTGTATTCCATCCTTTAAAAAGATACCCGTGCCGGGTGAAGGGATTGGATGACACCTCCAGGCCCGCCCCAACAGCGCCTGTATTGACCAGATCAGCGCCGGCGCCGCCGTTGGCCTTATAGGTAAGGGTCGTAAGTTCCGGCTCTGTCGGCGAATCAGGGTCTTCTGCCCACTGGGCATAAAGGATATCCTCTTCATCCGTCAGCAGGTAGGGATCTCCCGGCTGATACGCAGTGCCGGAGCCATCCGCCTGTGTGTTCCATCCCTTGAATTTGTATCCGAAACGGATGAACAGATTCGCCAGTACGTCTATCTGCTCATGTGTAGGGCCGGAAGCAAGATACGCATTACCGGTCCCGCCATTCGGCATATATTTCAGTGTATCCATATCACGGACGTAGTAGAGCTTCAGGATCAGGCTTCCATCGCCTGTAATCTTTCCGGAAACAACGCTCTGCTTATCCCCGGTCTGATTGACGAAAGTATATCCTTCATACGTTTTCTCGGCGGCATAAGCCATTGTATCGGTTGTCCCTTTCAGGGTTTCCGTGTCTGCCAGTTCTGCGCCGCCGTTTTGCTCCACTTTATAATGTTTTACCGTGTACGTCGTATCATCGTTCGGCGTCCATACAGCATAAAGGACATCGCTTACCGCTGTCAGAGTATATTCGTTTCCGGCTGAATACGAAACGCCCGTTCCATCTTCTTTCGTATTCCATCTATCAAACGAATAGCCTTCTCTCGTAAACAAATTGCCGGAAACGATAACAGTATCTTCCACATATCCCGACTGCGAAGCCATCGTTCCCGTTCCGCCGTTCGGCATATATACAAGGCTGACGGTATGCGGCTTGTAGTACAGCTTCAGCGTGAGATTCCCATCAGCTGTAATCGTCCCTTCCGAGACCTCGCTTACGCCTAAGGTCTCATTCTGATATCCGGCCGCATATTCATATCCGGCAATATAGATGGGATTTGCCACAGCCGTGGCATCCGTTGCCCCTTTCAGGTCTTCCTCTTCAAACAGCGTGCAGCTCTTCTCATCAGGCGATAGGATATAATGCTCAACCGTATAGGAGATATCGGTATTTACCTGCCATTGCGCATAAAGGTTATCCAATTCCTTCGTGAAGGTGTATTCATCTTTTCCCGCTTCATAAGCCTTTCCTGACCCATCTCGGTTTTCAGTCCACCGGATAAAGGTATATCCCGGACGAGAAAACGGGTTGCCAATTACCGTGACCTTACCGTTGATGTATCCCGCAACCGGCTGGAACTGATCGGTACCATTGTTCGCGTTATAATTCAGGTAGACAGATAACGGCGTATAATACAATTTGAGTACCAAAGACCCGTCTCCCGCAATTTTTCCCTCAGACTTTTCCGCAAGATTCAAATCATCATTTTGATACGACGCCTTGTACTCATATCCGGTAATGCTGACAGGCTGTGCCTGAACGGTGGAATCGGTCCGGCCGGTTTTATCATCGCCTTGATACAACACGCACTCATTCTGCGGTGTTATCAGGTAATGCTCTACTCTGTACGGAGTATCTTCATTTGCCTTCCACTGTGCATAAATGGTTTCGTCATCATATCCGTAGGTGTATGAAGCACCTGGCGTGTAATCCATTCCGTTTCCGGACGCCTGCGAATTCCAGCCTTCAAATGTGTATCCGGGCCGTACAAACATG
>JBJEQT010000002.1:0-24263 GCA_051881895.1 Oscillospiraceae bacterium | reverse complement strand
CATAGAGGTGCAAAAATTGCATGGAGAACAATACATTCCGCCGCCCGGCATGGACCCGGGGTTGGAGCCGTGTGAACGCTGCCAGCTCATCTGCTGCAGAGCCATGCGGTATTCCTGATTATTGGGATTCATCTGCACAGCCTGGCTGAAATGACGATAGGCCTCATCCAGCCATCCTCTGGTGTAAAAAACGCTGCCTTTCAAAAAATACCATTCCGCATCGCGCGAAGATTGGGGAACGCCGTCCAGTAACTCTTCGGCCTCTGCAATGCGGTTGTTGTTGATCATTCGCCGGATGTCCGAAAACTGTGACTGGCCGGCATAAGAAGAACCGCCGGCCTTTCCGCCCCGCCGCATATCCATAATCTGGTCATAAGCAGCGGTGATTTCTTTCATTTTCTCTTCTGCCAGGTCGGACAGAGGATCGTTTTGATAGTGGTCCGGATGATATTTCCGAGCCAGTTCGCGATATGCTTTTTTCACTTCCTCATCCGAAGCGGCGGGGGAAATGCCTAATACTTTATAGGGATCGGTCATGCAATTTTCTCCTTTTTACGCAAAATATTCTGCAGAGATTGCTTTAGTCCATAATAAACGATATTTTCAGCAATCGGCTGCCAATCATTCAGCTTCAGCAGCGAGAACGCTTTTTCCAATTCCGCGATGGTCCCATGAATACTTTCCACGGCAGGCGAGTAAGAAACGCTTTTCAGTTCAGAAACCGTGTAGCGCTGTAAAAAAGGATTAAAACGATGTTTTTTCGCATCTTTTTCCAAATCGTCCAGTGCGTCTGACAAATAAATGTAGCGGCCTAAAAGATATCCGAACCGCGCAAGGACCCGCTTTTGGTCAGGATCGTCCGACAGCGTCTCGCAGATTTGCGATAAAAAATGCGCGGTAGGCTCTGCTGCCGGGTCAGGTCCGGACAACTGGTTTTCAGCAAGCTGCTGGTTTTGCATCATGTCCGCCGCAAAACGATCGAACTGTGGTTCTTTTTGCCGGGCTTTTTGCCAACACCAGCGAACGAAAGGAAAAGACAAAGATACCGGCAGGCGTGCCAGCCAGTTTTCGTCCAACAATTGATCCCGGCATTTATGGTATAAGGTGATCATCGCCTGCGAGGCAATTCGCTCGGTTACACCATTTTGGCGGCAGACAGAACATTTTTTTAACGGGTTTATCAAACAGCGGATTTTGCTGAAATCCGGAGAAGTTTTCTGGAATGCCATAGAAAGGATAGCCAGAAAAGTAAAGTCATAACTCAGCGTAAAACGGGCGAAAATACCATACTGCCGTCCCAATTCCTTACAGAGGCCGCAGTAAACAGCCTTGTAAGCTTCATATTCCTTAATCCGAAGTTCCGGCTGGAACGGCCTGACATATCCAAACAAAAAGAGACCATCCTTCATGTTAATTTACTGATATTCTAATTTATTATTCTACATCAGCAGATGGTGTTATTTGGTGAAGAATCTGTGAATTTGAAATAAAATGACATGATTTTTGGAAGGAAGGCATAATATTCTGCCACTTTAAAGGATTGAATTGACATTGTCTTTCAGTTATACTATAATCAAAATTGCTAATTTTTCTGTAGTGGTGGGGATCGTTTGGATATTTTTACATTGTTTTTTCTCGCGGTAGGCCTTTCGATGGATGCGATGGCAGTTTCGATTTCAGATGGTTTATGCTTTCAAAAACTGCGCCGCTCCGGTTTTTTCCTGATCGCGTTTGCTTTTGGACTTTTTCAGGGGCTTATGCCGGTTATCGGTTACTTTGCCGGGCAGACTTTCAGCGCATACATAAAAAGCCTGGACCACTGGATCGCGTTGATTTTACTGGGCTTTATCGGCGGTAAAATGGTTTGGGAAGCGATTTCTCAGATGCGCCATCCAGAAGAAGAAATCGGTGAGAAAATTTTTACGCTCCGTCTGCTTGTGGTGCAGGCAGTGGCTACCAGCATCGACGCTCTGGCAGTTGGAATCGGGTTCGCGGTGATGGATGTAAATATCTGGTCCGCAGCCGGTTTTATTGCCGCTACAACGTTTGTGCTCTCGGCTGCCGGCGTTTGGATTGGTAAAAAATTTGGCTCTTTCTTAGAAGAAAAAGCGGAATTATTAGGAGGGCTTATTTTAATTTCCATTGGTATTAAAATTTTTGTGGAACATGTTATGGGATAACAGGGAGGTAATATCATGAAAAGGCTGATGCTTGGCAACGAAGCGGTGGCCAGAGGACTGTATGAAGCGGGCTGCCGGGTGGTTTCCAGCTATCCGGGAACGCCCAGTACGGAAATCTCCGAGTATGTGGCGAAATATGAAGAAGTGTATGCCGAATGGGCTCCAAACGAAAAAGTAGCAACAGAGGTTGCCATTGGTGCGAGCTTTGGCGGAGCCAGATCTTTTTGCGCGATGAAGCATGTAGGGCTGAATGTGGCGGCAGATCCGGTTTTTACCGCCAGTTACACCGGCGTAAACGGCGGCATGATCCTTGCTGTGGCAGACGACCAGGGAATGCATTCCTCGCAGAATGAGCAGGATTCCAGGCACTATGCCCAAGCGGCGAAGCTGCCGATGCTGGAGCCATCCGATTCCAAAGAGTGCAAGGAATTTGTCAAAGCGGCGTACGAACTTTCAGAAGAATTTGATACGCCGGTGCTGCTGCGCCTTTCCACAAGGGTATCGCATTCGCAGAGCATGGTGGAAGAGTGCCCCCGCGAGGAGCAGCCCTTAAAGGATTATGTGAAAAATCCGCAGAAATATGTAATGATGCCGGCTTTCGCAAAAGGCCGCCATGTTGCGGTCGAACAGAGAATGGAAGCGTTGGCTCGTTTGGCGGAAACGACTGGACTGAACCGGATCGAGTGGGCAGACACAAAAATCGGCGTAATTTGTGCCGGCATTGCCTACCAATATGTCAAAGAAGCGCTGGGAGAAAAGGCGAGCGTTTTAAAATTAGGCCTGATTCATCCGCTCCCGGAGCAAATGATTCGCGATTTTGCGCAAAAGGTAGACAAGCTCTATGTCATCGAAGAATTGGACGATATTTTTGAAACGCAGGTGAAAAAGCTGGGAATCGCCTGCGAGGGAAAAGCCTTGTTCACAAAATTAGGAGAGTACTCTCCGCAGATGATCGCGGAAAAAATCCTTGGCGAAAAAACGGATTACCGGACCTTCGACGAAGCGGTTCCAGTGCGTCCTCCGGTCATGTGCCCCGGATGCCCTCACCGCGGACTGTATTATGTTTTGTCGAAACTGAAGGTTATGGTAAGCGGCGATATTGGTTGTTATACATTGGGTGCAACAGCTCCGCTGAACGCGATGGATACTTGCGTGTGCATGGGCGCTTCCATTTCGGCTTTGCACGGCTTTAATAAAGCAAGGGGTATGCAGGATCAATCTGTCGCGGTGATTGGGGATTCTACCTTTATGCATTCCGGCATGACCGGCCTTGTCAACATCGCTTACAACAAAGGAAATTCCACGGTAATCATTTTAGACAACCGGATCACAGGTATGACCGGGCATCAGGATAATCCGACGACAGGGCGTACGCTGAAAGGGGAAGAGGTCCCTCAGGTCAATATCGAGGCGGTTTGCCGTGCCGCGGGAATCCAGCGGGTACGGGTAGTGGATCCTTACGACGTGGCCCAGGTGGAAGCCGCTTTAAAAGAAGAACTGGCTGTGCCGGAGCCTTCTGTTATCATCAGCCGCCGCCCTTGCGTGCTGTTAAAGTCCGTTCCGAAAAAAGCGCCGCTTGTGGTGGACAAAGACAAATGCCGCGCCTGCAAAGCCTGCTTTAAGATTGGCTGCCCGGCCATCCATATGGGGGATGGGAAGGCCGCTATCGATGCAACTTTGTGTGTCGGCTGCGGTTTGTGTACGTCGCTTTGCCCATTCCATGCCATTGGCTCTCAGGAGGTGCGGTAATATGAAAACAAAAAGTGTGATGATCGTTGGCGTAGGCGGACAAGGCTCTTTGCTGGCCAGCCGGATTTTGGGCCATGTGTTTATGGCGCAGGGATTTGAAGTAAAAGTTTCCGAGGTACACGGCATGTCCCAGCGCGGCGGTTCGGTGGTCACTTATATCAAGTATGGCGATCAGGTTTTTTCCCCCATTGTAGAAAAAGGGGAGGCGGACTACCTTCTCTCCTTTGAGCAACTGGAAGCGGCACGTTGGCTGTCCTACTTGAAAAAAGACGGCACGATGATCTTGAGCACCCAAAAAATAGATCCCATGCCGGTTATCATCGGAGCGGCACAATACCCGCAAGACATTGTGCCCAAGCTCCAGCAGGTTGGTGTCGATCTGATTGCGGTGGATGCTTTGGATTTGGCGCAGCAGGCAGGTTCTTCGAAAGCGACGAACACTGTTTTGATCGGTATCCTTTCGACATTGATGCCGTTTGAGAAAGAAAATTGGGAAAATGCGATCCGGGAATTGGTTCCGAGCAAATTTTTGGATTTGAACTTAAAGGCCTTTGAGCTGGGGCGGACAGTTGCGGCGAAACGGGCCTGAAATAAGAAATTTTAGTTGTCTGGAGGAATTGCAGATGGAACGTTATTGGAATCCAGTAGAAACGGCGCCTCTCCATGAATTGAGGGCCCTGCAGAGCCTGCGCTTATCGCAGACGGTTCGGCATGTTTATGAGCATGTGCCTTTTTACCGGAAAAAATTTGATGAAATGGGCATAAAACCGGAGGATATCCAATCGATCGATGACATTTCCAAGCTCCCGTTTACTTATAAACAGGATCTGCGGGATAATTATCCCTATGGGCTGTTTGCGGTTCCGGTTGAGGATTTGGTGCGCATCCATGCTTCCAGCGGTACGACTGGTAAGCAGACCGTCGTAGGATATACCCAAAACGACATTGATGTATGGGGCAACTGCTGCGGACGTGCTCTGACAGCCGCGGGCGGAGATGCCAGCGATTTCGTCCACGTTTCCTATGGCTATGGATTGTTTACCGGCGGCCTTGGCTTGCATGCCGGCGCGGAGGAAATCCATGCGACTGTTATCCCGGTTTCTTCCGGCAACACCAAAAGACAGATCCAGATTTTTAAAGATTTTGGCTCTACCATTCTTTGCTGCACGCCTTCTTATGCGCTGTTCTTGGGTGAGAGCCTGCGAGAGATGGGAATCGATAAATCGGAAATCAGCCTGAAAGCCGGCGTTTTTGGCGCAGAGCCTTGGAGCGAGGAAATGCGTCATAAAATTGAAGAGCTGCTTGGCATCAAAGCATACGATATTTACGGATTGTCTGAGGTCATGGGCCCCGGCGTAGCGTTTGAATGCAGCGAGCAAACCGGTATGCATGTCAACGAAGACCATTTCTATCCGGAAATCATTGATCCTGATACGGGAGAAGTATTGCCGGAAGGCGAAGTCGGGGAGCTGGTCTTTACCTGCATTACCAAAGAAGCGCTTCCACTGATCCGGTACAGAACCCGCGATATTGCTTCGCTGAGCCGGGAAAAATGCAGCTGCGGACGTACATTGATTAAAATGAAGAAACCCAGCGGCAGAACCGACGACATGCTGATTATCCGCGGTGTAAACGTATTCCCGTCGCAGGTAGAAGCTGTTTTGCTGGAATTGGGTGATACCGCTCCGCATTATATGCTGATCGTAGACCGTGTTGACAATCTGGATACGCTGGAGATTCAGGTCGAGATGAAAGAGGACATGGAGTTTGACGCTGTCCGCCTGGTCGAGGAGACAGAGGCTAAAATCAAAGCGGCAGTTGCTTCTACCTTGGGCATTTCTGCAAAAGTCACGCTGCTTCCGCCCAAATCCCTCGCCAGAAGCGAAGGCAAAGCGGTCCATGTTATCGATAAACGAAAAATATAGCTGTTCACTTTGCAAAAATTGTGATATGATAATATTAGTACAAAGAAGAACAGTTTTTCGTGTTTTCCGGCATTCAAGACAGTTAGGCGCTGCGTTTGCAGCTTGCCTTTTGCAACAATTGCGCTATGCGGAAAGGAAGATATAGCATGACAATGAAACAACTGTCCGTTTACGTAGAGAATAAACCGGGAACTCTGGCCGAAATTACCGGTATTTTGGGCGAAAATGGAATTGATATGTGCGCTTTGTCGGTTGCGGATACCGAGCGTTACGGCATTTTGCGCCTGATTGTGAACAACCCGCAAAAAGCGGAGGACGCTTTGAAAGCGGCCGGGTTTAAAGTCTCGCTGACGGATGTTATCGCCATCGCGGTTTCTCATAAGCCGGGCGGGCTGTCCGGGGCGCTGAAATATGTGGCCCAGGCTGGTGTTACAGTCGAATATATGTATGCGTTTGTTTCTCCCAAGGCAGATACCGCTTATGTCATTCTCCGTGTACAGGATAATGAAAAAGCGATTGCGGCGCTGCAGCAGGGCGGCATCCCGATTGTCCGCGGAGAAGAGGTCTATGGTAAGTAGAAAGTGAAGCAGCATCGTCTGTTTTCACGCCGTATTTGAAACTCGGGAATACTGTGTTTATCAAAGCGGCAAATAAAAAATCAATAGTCATTGGCAGAGTAGATTTTTGTGCGTTAAGTGCTGTCTGGACGGGGAGTTGCCAGATGGACGAAAAGGAAACTTGCGGTACAAATTTCGCATCCCGCTGCCGCATGAAAGTGAGACTCTCTCCCTTTCTGTGGCTTTGCAGTGGCTGGCGACAGAAAGGGGAGGAGTTTTTTGTGTGAAACAATCAAAAGCATGTTCAGGCAAAATGATTTGATCCTGGCGTGCGATTTCAAAATCCATCTGCGAATATGATTTTCGGTCGAAAAAGGTTTGTTTTTGGCGGTTTTAAACGACAAAACAGAAAAAAGAAAGGGATGGACTTATGAAAGTAAAACGGATGGTAACGATTGCGATGTTGATCGCGATGTATGTGGTTCTCAGCCTGTTCTCAATTAATCTGGGCAATATGAAAATTACATTGGATAGTCTTCCAATCATTGTCGGGGCGGCTTTGCTTGGTCCGTTGGGAGGATTTCTCATCGGTTTTATCGGCAGCTTTTTAAACCAGCTGCTGACCTTTGGCTTGACAGCTACTACACTTCTTTGGGTGCTGCCGGCGGCTGTAAGAGGCTTGTTGGTCGGACTGTACGCAAAACATTGCCGGTTCCACATGAATTTTTGGCAGACGCAGATGATCACGATTTCTACCGCCCTTCTGGTCACGGCGTTGAATACCGTTGTGATGTATCTGGATAGCAAGATTTACGGATACTATTCGTTTGCCTATGTTTTTGGAGCGGTTGTCCCGAGAATTTTCACCGGCGTTCTCACGGCCTTTATCTTCGGAAGCATTTTGCCGTTGATTTTGGGCCCTGTCCAGAAGATTATCGGAACCAATGTCCGAGAGAGCGAAGAATCCAATTGAGTTTGTAATCAAAAAAGCCGCAGACCTGCGGCTTTTTTGATAATTCAAAGATCATCGACATCCTGGATTGGTTTTTCGTCGGCTTCCTCAGGTTTACCGGTGTAGCTTCCTTGCGGGTCTGTTTTGAACGAAACAGAATCCACAAACGCACCAGTCACCTCCTTTACTTTGTTTTGGATATCTTTTTGCCGCTGACGCTCCATTTTTTTGCCCCTTTATGATAGAATAAAATATGGTATTAGCATGTGCCGAAAACAGGGAAATATGAAAGGGTTTTTGTTTGTGAAGAAGGATTTTTTATTATTTGACCTGGATGGAACCGTTATTGATTCCCAAAACGGGATTTTGGATGCGGTTCAGTATACGTTGCGCCAATTTGGGACAGAAGAAAAAAGGGAGAATCTCTATTGCTATATTGGACCTCCGATTTTGGATTCTCTGATGCGCTTTCATCATTTTTCTTTGGCAGATGCACAGCGGGCAGTTCCGGTATACCGCAGCTATTATGCACAGCATGGAATGAAAGGAAATCTGCCTTTTCCGGGCGTTGTGGACATGCTGCAAGCGTTTTTGGACAAACGAAAAGTTCTTGCGATCGCCACGTCGAAGCCGGTAGAAGTAGCTGTTCCGATTCTGGAAGATTTGGGATTAGCACCATACTTTTCTTTTATCGGCGGCAGCTCCCTGTCCGGCGAGCGGCCGCATAAGGTGGATGTGATCCGGCATGTACTCGATCAGCTGAACATCAAAGATTTGGGAAAAGCGGTTATGATTGGCGATCGATGCTATGATATTTTGGGAGCAAAGCAGGCGGGAATTTCTTCGGTCGGCATCTTGTATGGATATGGCAGCAGAAAAGAGCTGGAAGAGGCCGGCGCTGACAAAATCGCTGCGACACCGGCCGATTTGATTCCTTTGATGGATGCATTTTAATCTTAAGCCCTTATGAAAAAAGAGGAAGAAACGAATTGGATAAAACGTTTCTTCCTCTTTTTTGATTGCGCTATTTCAGTAATTCTTTCAAATATTGGCCGGTATAAGATTGTTCGCACTGCACCAGCTCTTCTGGCGTTCCTGCGAAAACGACCTGACCGCCGTTGTCTCCGCCGTCCGGCCCCAGATCGATCAGGTAGTCGGCTGTTTTAATCACATCCAAATTGTGCTCGATGAAGATGACCGTATTTCCCGCATCTACCAGCGTCTGCAGGACTTCGATCAGTTTATGAACGTCTGCCGTATGAAGCCCTGTTGTAGGCTCGTCCAGAATATAGATGGTCTTTCCGGTGGGTTTGCGGCAAAGTTCAGCAGCCAGTTTGACCCGCTGCGCCTCACCGCCGGACAGGGTAGTGGCCGGTTGTCCAATTTTGATGTACCCCAGCCCGACATCATACAGCGTCTGCAGTTTTCGTTTGATTTTTGGCAGACTGTCGAAGAAGGCCAAACCTTCTTCCACCGTCATTTCCAAAACGTCATAGATGCTCTTATCTTTATACTTGACCTCCAGGGTTTCCCGATTGTATCTTTTTCCTTTGCACACTTCACAGGGGACAAAAATATCCGGCAGAAAATGCATTTCGATTTTAATGATGCCATCGCCTTCACAAGCTTCGCACCGTCCGCCTTTTACGTTAAAAGAAAAGCGGCTGGAGGTATATCCGCGCATTTTCGCCTGATTGGTCGAAGCAAAAAGGTTTCGGATATCTGTGAATACACCCGTATAGGTGGCAGGATTGGAACGAGGCGTCCGCCCGATGGGGGACTGGTCGATTTCAATCACTTTGTCCAATTGATCGATGCCTAGAATATCTTTGTGTTTGCCCGGGCGGATCCGTGCGCCGTTTAGGTCTCCCGCAAGGCGTTTATATAAAATTTCGTTGATAAGAGAGGACTTTCCGGATCCCGAAACACCAGTGACGCCGGTAAATGTTCCCAACGGGATTTTGACAGAAATGTTTTTCAGATTATTTTCGGTAGCGCCGACAATTTCAATGTATTTTCCGTTTCCTTTTCTTCGGATAGCCGGTACTTCCACTTTTTTCTTGCCGGATAAATACTGGCCAGTGATGGATTTTTCGCAGGAAATAATGTCTTCCAGCGAACCGGTGCAAACGACCTCTCCGCCGTGAACGCCGGCACCCGGACCGATATCTACAATATAGTCCGCCGCGCGCATGGTATCTTCATCGTGTTCCACGACGATCAGGGTGTTGCCGATATCCCGCAAACGCTTTAAAGTAGCGATCAGTTTATGATTATCCTTTTGGTGCAGACCGATGCTGGGTTCATCCAGGATATAAAGAACCCCCATCAGCGAAGAACCGATCTGAGTTGCCAGACGGATCCGTTGGCTCTCGCCGCCGGAAAGGGTGCTGGCGGACCGCGCAAGAGTTAGATATTCCAGACCAACGCTCTGCAAAAAGCCCAGGCGGGCACGGATTTCTTTTAAAATTTGAGCGGAAATCATTTTTTGCCGTTCCGTCAGCTGTAATGTGTCCAAAAAGTCCAGCGCCTGCACGATGGACATACGGCAGAAATCAGAAATGTTTTTATCACCTACGGTTACCGCCAGATACTCCGGTTTCAGCCGATGACCATGGCAGTCCGGGCATTCTTCCGAGCTCATCAATGAGGCGATATCGTTGCGGATCCAATTGCTGTTGGTCGTACGGAAACGGCGTTCCAGATTATTGATAATTCCTTCAAAGTCGGTAGTAAAGGTGCTGCCGCGGCTTCCGGATTCCCGCTGAACGGTGATTTTTTCCCCGTTGTTCCCATACAGGATGATATTCTGTATTTCTTCTGGCAGTTGACGAAAGGGAGTGTCCAGGCTGAAATGGTAATGGTTGGCCAGCGCCTCGAAATAGCTTTGCACCAGCCCGCCCTCGGCAAAATACCATCCACTGGCACGGATTGCGCCGCCGCGGATGCTCCGGCTAGGGTCAGGGATGACCAAAGCGGGGTCAACTTTCATAAAAGTGCCCAGGCCGGTGCATTTTTCGCAGGCGCCGGCGGGATTGTTGAAAGAAAACATACGCGGGGACAGATCTTCAACACTGATACCGTGGTCAGGGCAGGCGTAATTTTGGGAAAAAAGCAGCTCTTCGCCGCCCACCACGTCGATCAAAACCAGTCCGCCCGAAACTGACATGGCAGACTCCAGTGAATCAGATAAGCGGGAACGGATGTCAGCTTTTAAAATAAGACGGTCGATGACAATTTCGATATTATGCTTTTTGTTTTTTTCCAATTTGATTTCTTCCGAAAGATCATATAAAATCCCGTCGGCCCGTACCCGGACAAAACCGGAGCGTTTGGCGTTTTCAAACTCTTTTTTGTGTTCGCCCTTTCGGCTGCGCACAACGGGGGCCAGGACCTGAATCCGGGTGCCTTCCGGCAGAGCCATGATCTGATCCGCCATTTGGTCCACGGTCTGCTGTTCAATGACACGGCCGCATACAGGGCAGTGCGGAACGCCGATTCTCGCATACAATAAGCGCAGATAGTCATAAATTTCGGTTACTGTGCCCACTGTGGAGCGCGGGTTTTTGGAGGTCGTTTTCTGATCGATGGAAATTGCGGGGGAAAGCCCCTCAATGCTGTCCACATCTGGTTTTTCCATCTGTCCCAAGAACATCCGGGCATAGGAAGAGAGGCTTTCCACATAGCGGCGCTGGCCTTCGGCATAAATGGTGTCGAAAGCCAGAGAAGATTTTCCGGAGCCGGAAAGCCCGGTAAAAACGATAAATTTATCCCGAGGAAGTTCCAAATCAACATTTTTTAAATTGTGCTCCCGGGCGCCTTTGATGACGATTTTATCCAAAGCCATTGGATTTTCCTCCGTTTTACTTTTCGTTTTGCAATTTCTTGATTTTATCCCGTAAATACGCCGCGTGCTCAAATTCCAGAAGCTTGGCGGCATTTTTCATCTCCGCGGTGAGTTTGGCGATTTGCGCTTTTCGTTCCGCCGGCGTCAAGCGTTTGCCGGATTTCTTCTTATCGTGATCTTTTGAAGAAATCTCCAAAATTTCCCGAACCCCTTTGCGGATGGTCTGTGGGGTAATATGATGTTCTTCGTTGTATGCCATTTGAATCGAACGGCGCCGCTCAGTCTCTCGAATGGCTCGTTCCATAGAACCGGTTACCGTATCCGCATACATGATGACTTTGCCGTCGGCATTTCTGGCGGCACGGCCAATGGTCTGCACCAGTGAGGTTTCCGACCGCAGGAATCCCTCTTTATCGGCATCCAAAATGGCCACAAGAGATACTTCCGGAATGTCCAATCCTTCTCGAAGCAGGTTGATTCCCACCAGCACGTCGAATTCACCCAGGCGAAGATCACGAATAATCTCCATCCGTTCCATGGTATCCACATCATAATGCATGTAACGGACTTTGACCCCCATATTTTCAAAATATGCGGTCAAATCTTCGGCCATTTTCTTTGTCAAGGTTGTTACCAGTACACGTTCTTTTCGTTCTACTCTCAAATGGATTTCTGATAACAGATCGTCGATTTGCCCTTCCACCGGGCGAACGGAGATTTCCGGGTCAACCAACCCGGTGGGGCGGATCACCTGCTCAACCTGCTGCGCACTGTGCTCCTGCTCAAAAGGACCTGGCGTTGCGCTGACATAGATGGCCTGGTTGATTTTACTGTAAAACTCATCAAAGTTCAAGGGGCGGTTGTCAATGGCAGAGGGAAGGCGGAACCCAAAATCGATCAGGCTTTTTTTTCGGGCGGCATCTCCCGCATTCATGCCGCGTACCTGCGGAAGGGTCACATGGGATTCGTCCACAAACAAAAGAAAATCTTTGGGGAAATAATCCATCAGCGTATAGGGGCTGGAGCCGGGAGCCCGTCCGGAAATCACGCGTGAATAGTTTTCGATGCCTTTGCAAAAACCGATTTCCTGCATCATTTCCATATCATAGCGGGTCCGCTCGGCAATACGCTGTGCCTCAATCAATTTGCCTTCCCGCTGAAAGTATTTGACCCGCTCATTGCACTCTTCTTCGATTTCGATCAAAGCGGCTTTCATTTTTTCAGGCGGAGCGATATAGTGGGAAGCCGGGTAAATCGCCACATGGGAAACCACATTTTTTAACTCGCCCGTCACGGTGTTGATCTCGCTGATACGGTCTATTTCATCCCCGAAAAATTCTACTCGAATGGCAGTATCGCCGGAATAGGAGGGGAAAATTTCCACAACATCGCCGCGGACACGAAATTTATTGCGGACAAAGTTGATGTCATTGCGCTCGTATTGGAGCTGAACCAGTTTATGGAGCAAATCATCCCGTTCTTTTTTCATGCCCTGACGCAGCGAGATGACCATATTTCGGTAATCAATCGGGTCGCCCAAGCTGTAAATGCAGGAAACACTGGAAACAATGATTACATCGTTTCGCTCCGACAAAGCGGATGTCGCCGAATGGCGAAGTTTCTCAATTTCTTCGTTGATTGCGCTGTCCTTTTCAATATAAGTGTCCGTACTGGCGATATAAGCTTCCGGTTGATAATAGTCATAGTAGGATACAAAATATTCCACCGCATTGTGCGGAAAAAATTCTTTGAATTCAGAACAAAGTTGAGCGGCCAGCGTTTTATTGTGCGCCAAAATCAACGTAGGCTTATTGATTTGCGCGATAACGTTCGCCATAGTAAACGTTTTTCCCGATCCGGTCACGCCGAGAAGGGTTTGCTCGTGCATTCCGCTGCGCAGCCCTTCCACCAGCTTATGGATGGCGGCAGGCTGGTCGCCTGTGGGCTGATATTCTGATACCAACTGAAATTTTTCCATTCGGCAAGCCTCCCACTTCACATGAACAGATGTTCTTATCCATTATACCCCGGCAAATTTTTTACGTCAATAGCTGCTCCAAGGATATTTTCAAAGAGAAAGGCTCTCTCATTTGGGTGAGGAAGCCTTTCTTCGTTTACGATTGATTTTTCAGCTCAACGATTCGTCAAAGCTCTGACTGGAGAAAGTGTTTTTGTAAAAAGGCGGAGAAAAGGGCGGCTTTCTGTTTTTTAAGCAAAAAGGCCGCCTTTTCAATCGAAATGGTGCCGTCCGGTTTTATCGTCTTCCGAAATTCTCAACGGTGCGCAGGATCCCGTCGGCTACACCCAGTGCAGTTTGGTAAATACGAATGGGCTGGCAAAGATCCTCATACTCTACCGGATTGACCACAAATCCGAGTTCCAACAACAGGGAAGGAGCGTAGGTCATCCGCGTGACACGGTAATAGTCCTGATAAGCGCCGCGGGGGATGCGGCCGTTGGCTGAAGTGATGCTGTCCAGAATGTTTTCGGCGAACATTTTGGATTGTTGCTCATAGTAATAGATTTCTATACCGAACAAATTGCTGCTGTCAAACGATTCTTCGGTACTGTTGTGATGGAAAGAGAGGAAAAAGTCCGCTCTCAGATTGCGCGCCGGGTCCATTCGTTCTTCGAAAGTCAGCCTGGCGTTATCCTCGGAAACCATGTGGACACTGGCACCCAGCGCCTCTAAAATCTGTTTGGAAGCATAGGCGGAAATAAAATTCAAGTCTTTTTCTGTGGGCCCGCTTGTACCGGCAATGCCCAAGGCGCCGGGATCTTCTCCGCCATGGCCGGCATCGATGACGACAACGATCCCCTCTAATGGTTTTTCACGGGATTCTGCCAGAACGGGCGCTTTTTTGGCGAAGATGACCGTATTTTCTCCATCGTATTCCACACTATAGCCCCAGAGCTTTACGCCCTCCTGATAGGAGAAGGTCAAGGTGACCGACCCGTCGTCATTTTTCACAGAGGATATCTCCTGGAAAAGAGAAGAATTTTTAGGGCTTGTATTTTCCGGAACGCCATCGGTATTCCAAAGGGTCACGACCAGCTTCGTGTCGGTCATATATGCTTTATACGGGGCTTTCGCGGTGCCGGCAAGGGTCAGGCTTTCACCGCGCTCCTCCACCTTGAATGAAGCGGCGGAGACTTTATTATCTACGATTGGCGTTCCTTCCAGAATGTCCGCCGTGGATTTGGGAAGATACCCACCGGAACGAAGCTTATAATGGCTGTCGGTCACTTCGTCCACATAATCGCAGGCTCCTTGGTAAAGGGTCATATAAAAATCATCTGCGATGGCGACATTGCCGTAAACATTATTGATGTAATCGTTTGCCATGACTGCCAGCGTTGCATTTTCTCCAACGGCATACAGTTCCCCGGAGGAGGTATAGCTGGTGGTAATGCCTTGATAGGTAAGGGTATAGGTTACTGTGCCGATTTTCGTTGTGGAATTGTCATCCGCCGCGTCCGGCATAAGCATGGTGCCGCTGTACGAGGCGGGAACGCCGGTCTGTGCTGCCGCTTTTTGGGTTAGCTTAACCGTTTTTCCCTGGAATGTAGCCGAAACACGGGCGCCTGCCGGCGCGGTGCAGCCAAAAGAAATCGGTTCGCCGACCTTTACCGACTCGTCGTAGTAAGGATACATCGAGCTTTGAACGATTTTGGAGAGATAGGAGATGCTGGTTTGGGTCGGATCGGTCCGGGTGATGGAAATGGTCTTGATTTGGGATCCCTGCGAAAAGGTATAGGTACTTGTCCCAACCGGAATATCAGTCAAATAGACGCCAAATCCACCGTTTGCGGTTTGCCGTTCGACCAATTCCCCATCGAAATACAAAGGAAGATTGGGATTGGAAGTTCCCGTGATATAATAGGAAGAAGCGCTGATCGTGATGTCCGAATCAGGCCTGGTGATTGCGAATGTTTGCGGCACTTGCAGCGAATAGCCTTCCGGAATCAGGCTGGATTCTTCCAAAAGAGCGAAAGACAAAAGAGCCGCACTTTCGGAAGAACGGTTTTGTTGTTCATAACCGGCTACCGCGACCGAAGAAATCCCGGATTGTCTCAATAAAAAGATCTGGCTGCAAATAGAAAAATAATAATCATCGGAACTATTTTGCAGATAAGGCACTACTGCCAAACCTTCGGCCCAATTGTTCCAATACTCGGCCTTTTCCTCATAATCGGCTGTGTGTTCGTCCACTACTGGATAAATCGCATCTGCCAGCTGGCTTTCCGCCAGCGTCTGGGGCGTAATCCCGGGCATAGCGAGCCTTTTCTCATTTTGTGCGGTGGGGGCGAAAAGCGGGTCGTACCGGACGGATACGGAAAGCCCGCCGCCGACGATCCCTTCCAAAAAAGCGGCCATCCTTTGCGCCTGGGCGATTTGGCTGTTTTGCGAATCTTCCTGATTCGGAGACAAAAAAGCGGTACTGGGAAAAAGAATTTCGTCGGTCATGCTCCCGGCGGCCAGCAGTTTCTGCAGATTCCACTGTGCTAACGCCAGATTTCGTTCCTGCGACGGGTCAAGCCGCAGATTTTCACCATTCCACGCGGCGATATCGCTGCCATAGTTCACCGCCGTTTTCACAAATTGGTAGGCAGGATGGGAAGGGGAAAGGGAAAACGGGTCAAAAACAAGCGAAAGAGAGATTTCGTTTTCCTCCAGAAGTGCTGTCAAAGAAGAGAGCTCTTCAAGCGCTTTTTCCTCGTTGGGCCGGATTCGAATCGCTGGCAGCTGCGGCAATGCTTTTTCCGCCTGCCCAGATGGGTCAAAATAGATCCGGTTAAAGCCGCTGTCCTGTACAAAACAAAACAGTTCCTGCATGCGGTCGCCGGCGGATGTTTCAGGGTCGGAAGCGCTTTGATAAAATATTCCTTTTGAAGGGGCATTTAAATCATTTTGCAAGGCGGTGGGTTCCTCTGCGGCAGCCCGCATTGGGAGAACGGCCAGTGAAACAGCAAGGGCGATACAGCTCCATGTTTTCCTCGCTTTTTTCATTTTTCTTCCTCCCTTACAAAAATCAAATGCTGAAATCCTCTTCTTGAAATATTTGCCGGATTGGTTTTTTCGGCTTTCTTTTTAGCGGATCATATTGAAACCGGCGGCAGGAACAATCGTCGGTCATAATGCCCTTTTTAGGGCAAAGAATGGTTTCCCCGTCAGATGCGGCAGTGCCGTAAACGCAATAAGAGCACGCGGGGACAATATTGGAATCAAAAAGGTTTTTTGTCATATTTGGCCTCCGGGTTTCGACATTTTTTATCCTTGCTGATTTCATTATAACAAAGCCGAAAGAAAAAAGCTAATCCAATCTACGGCAATTTGGAAGCGGCAGGGATAAGAGAAACACAGCGCACAGCACGGCAAGCAGCACAGCGACAAGAGGTGTGCCGGAAAGCTGCGGAACGCATTTTTGCGAAAAGTTGGAGAAAACGGCGTTTGCCGCCTGCGGAAAGAAAAGGATACCGGCTTTGACCAGACCCGCTGTGACAGCGCCGTGCGCCAAGCGGGAAAAAAAGAAAGGAAGAACGGAAAAATCCCTTTCCTTGAAAAAAGATATCGCTTGAAAAAAGACAGAAAAGCCGGAAAAGGAAACAAAAAAACCAATGAGAACAAGATTTTTACCGGCGGCAGCCTGAATACATCCGTTCGTTACCTCCAGAAGTCCGGAAACAAGCAGGACAAAAGGGCTTGCCGCCCCCAAAAAAGCAAAAAGCAATTCCATTACCGCCGAAAACAAAAGAACATATCCGATGACAGAAAGCATGCCGTTGATCCCGCTTTGTACCCCCTTTATCAAAGCGATGGAAAGAGGAAGCCCTTTGGGCCTTTCCTTTTCTTCTTCAAACCGTACGCCGCGATAAAAACTTCCGAGGCAAAGACCGATGAGGATAGCGGAAATCCACTGACAGCACAACAAAAGGCATCCGGCATGCAGGCTGCCCAGCAGCCCAGAACCTACTGCTGTGATGAGAAAGGAAGGCCCTGCGTTTACGCAAAAGCAAAGCATTCGAACAGCTGTTTTGGCGTCGATTCTTTTTTGTTCAAGCAAAGATGCAGTCATTTTGGCGCCGACCGGATATCCGCCGATAAATCCCATCAATACCGCGCAGGCGGTACAGGCGGGCAGATGGAAAAGGCGGCGCACAACCGGTCCCAATATTTTCTGCAGATGGTCCGCTGCCCGGCTTCTATCAAAAACACCGGACAAAACCATGAAAGGGAACAAAGAAGGAATCAACACATAGGCGCAGGACCGCAGTCCGTTTATCACACCTTTCCGGATTGGGTCAGAACAGGCCAGGAGCAGGGCTGCCGCCAGCAAAAACAACGCGGCGGACAAAAAGCCGGGAATTTTTTTGGTCCATCTAAGATTCATGTTGTCGCCGCCTTTCTCCCTACAGTTTATAAACCAACGGCCGCAAAAATGTATAACAACCGCGCCGAAAACATATAGTGGAACGAGATTGGAAACAGGGAGGCGTTGCAGCGGTGAGAAGAAAAAAATCCCAAAGCCCAAAACCGACTCCTCCGGAAAAATTGGCAAAAATCCTGGATGTGCCGCAGAATATGTTCGAATCCTATTCCCAGGTCGTCCTGTCCGGAAACCGGGAAGCAGTGTTGGACGGATGCCAGGGCGTTGTGGAATATGAGGATGATTTTATCAAGCTGAAAATTGGCAGACAGATGGTGAAATTTACCGGGAAAAATTTACAAATCAAATGTATGGCAGGGGAAAATGTCATCATCGACGGCAGCATTTTGTCGGTGGAATTTATGGAATAGACCGGAGGAAATCATGTTTATCGTTCGTTTTCTGCGCTTTGTCTGCGGATACGTCCGCTTCCGGGTGACTGGCGTATTTATTGAGCGCTTTTTGAATCTGGCTTCGCGAAACGGCATTCATCTGTGGAATGGTACCAAAACGCAAACGGAATATACCGGATATACCCTGATGAGCCAGTATAAAAAACTGCGCCCATTTGCGAAAAAAACCGGTGTACATATGAGAATCGAGGAGCGATTTGGCTGGCCGGTATGGCGCAGAAAATACCGGCGCAGAGTCGGGTTTGTCGCGGGCATCCTGTTGTTTTTTGGAATTTTAACCTTTTTGGGAAATTTCGTATGGACCATAGAAGTGGTTGGAAATGAAACGGTTTCTTCCGATGAAATCCTGGATTATCTGAAAGAAGAAGGGCTGAAGGTTGGTTCCTATAAAAAAGCGCTGAATCCCCGGGAATTGGAGCGAAAAACGCTGTTGGAATTAAAAGAGCTCTCCTGGATTGCGGTCAACATTACCGGAAGCACCGTTACCGTTGAAGTCAACGAGCGCATCCTCCCGCCCGATATGTATTTGGACAATGATAAGGCCTGCAACATTGTGGCAAGATACAGCGGTCAAATCGATTCGATGAATGTTTACGACGGGCAAAGCGACCTGAAAGTAGGGGACACTGTTTTGGCGGGAGACCTGATCGTCAGCGGAATTGTGGAGGATGGAAAAGGACAGACTCGATTTGTGCATGCCAGAGCGGACATCAAAGCTTATACGGAATATGAGATCAAAATAGAGGTTCCGCTTCAGCAGGTGAAGAGAATCCAAACCGGAGAGAAATCCATAAAAAAATATTTGCAGATTCTCACCTGGAAAGTTCCTCTTTTTTGGGAAAAGGATCAGGGAAAAAACTATGATTTTCGGCAGACAACGATTCCTTTTGCGCCTTTTGGTTTGTCCACCCCTTTTTCAGTGGTAGAGGAAAGCCGCGTTTACTATACGCAGGAAACGGTAGAATACAACGCGGTTCAGGCAAAGGAAGAGGCTCTGCGGCTTTTGCAGGAGCAAGAGCAAATCCAGTTGGAAGAAGCAAACATTTTAGAAAGAGAGCTTTCCGGTTCGGAAGAAAAGGGAATTTATCTGCTGAAAGCTTCCTATCTGTGCATTATGGAGATTGGAAGGGAGCAGGAAATCCTTTTGGAGCGTTGATGGAAGATGCCAGGGAAAAGGCCCGAATCAATAATTGCCGAAAAAGCTTTTTTCGGTAGAGAAAATACACGATAAAATAATTTTAGAATAAATCTTGACAAAAGAGGAGATATTCGATATAATGAACAAGCGCTCAAAAAATATATGGAGAAGTCGCCTAGCCCGGTTTATGGCGCACGACTGGAACTCGTGTATGGGTTAATAGCTCATCGAGGGTTCGAATCCCTCCTTCTCCGCCAAAAGAAAAGCCTATAGATTCACTGTTTCAGCGAGTTTATAGGCTTTTCTTTTTTTATTAATAACACACTGAATGGGGGAGAATGAATGCCATATAAAGACAGAAGATGGTATGACGATGTAGGCGGAAGGGTGCTGATGTGCAGTAATTGCATCCATCGGCGTGAAGGGTTAACTTGTGACGCCTTTCCGGATGGGATTCCACATGGTTTGTTGGAAAGAGAAGAACACGACACGCATTACCCTGGAGACAGTGGAATACGGTTTCAGCTCAAGGAAGAAAAGGCATGACTGTCATTTACTGCTTGATTATTCAAGCCCACTGCTAAACGAAGTGGGCCTTGGGTGAAACATTTGCACTTTTGCGTTTTATGATTACGCTTTTCCCCGAGGAACGCTTTTTTATTTTACATATTTTTTCCAGTTTCTTTATTTGTCAATGCGCAAGATTGATAAAACAGGTCCGCTATTTCGTCAATGCTCTCCTGGGGTCCATTTTGGAGCCATGTCATGGCAACGTTGTAAAGAGAACCGATATACATATACAGCTGATATCGTTCCATAGACTTGTAGGACATGGAACCGGCAACTTCCTCATGGAATCGGTTGAGCATTTCCAGCAGGATAGAACCGTATCCAAACCGGTGTAAATCCAGCATTTGCTTGCGGTAATGGCTGAAATATTCAAAGCTTTTCCGGATGTTTTGGTAAGTATAAAAATTTTCTCCGTCGGTCTCAAGTCCCTGGCGAAATTGTTCCAGAATATCGGAAATCAACGTGGTGATCACGCTTTCCTTTGTGGCATAATTTCGGTAAAAAGATGCCCGCGCCACTCCCGCTTCTGCAATAATTTCGGAAACGGATATTTCGGAAATACTTTTTTTGTTCAGCAAATGCAGCAGCGCTGCGGTAATGCTTGCTTTCACTCGCAAATTTGCTTCTTTACGTTTATCCATAATAGCTCCTAATGTGATATAGATTTTGACTTTTTGACTCAGATGGTTATCTTGCAGCGACAAAATAGATGTGATACAATTATCTCACTTTTGATTATATGGAAATCAGAAAGCTTTTGTCAATGGGAGCGTTTTATTATGGATTATATTTTAAGTTGCGGTTCCACAGCTGATTTGACACAGAAGCAGATGGAAAACCGGGATATCCGATATGTCTGTTTTCGGTTTGTTCTGGATGGGCAAGACTTTGCTGATGATATGGGGCAGTCTATTTCGCCGGAAGAACTGTATCAAAAAATGATAGCAGGCGCAGACGTAAAAACCACGCAAGTACCAGTTGCCGAGTATCTGCGGTATTTTGAGGGTTTATTGCAGGAAGAAAAAGATATTCTCCATGTCGAGTTTTCCAGCGGACTGTCCGGCTCCTATCATTCCGCCTGCCTGGCGGCGAAAGAACTGGCACAGAAATATCCGGAAAGAAAAATCAATATTGTAGACTCTCTGGGCGCCTCCAGCGGATATGGCTTGATCATGGAGACGCTGGCGGATTTGCGGGATGAGGGCAAAAGCATGGATCAGCTGTATCAATGGGTTGAAGAAAACAAGCTGCGGATGCACCATTGGTTTTTTTCCACAGATTTGAGTTTTTATATCAAAGGCGGGCGGATTTCCAAAACCGCAGGAATGGTCGGGACGATTTTAAATATCTGCCCGCTGCTGAACATGGACAATCTGGGAAAATTGAGACCGCGGGAAAAACTGAGAGGCAAAAAGAAAGTTATCCAGCGGCTTGTGGAAATGATGAGGATTCATGCGGAAGATGGATTGGATTACAGCAAAAAATGCTACATTTGCCATTCTATGTGCCCGGAGGACGCTCAAACCGTAGCAGAGCTTGTGGAAAAAGAATTTCCAAAACTGCAGGAGCGGGTGCAAATTTATCCGATCGGAGCAACGATTGGCAGCCATACGGGACCAGGAACTCTTGCATTATTTTTCTGGGGCGACCAAAGAGAGGATTGATAAAACGATGAAAACTGCGGTTATGACAGACAGCAACAGCGGAATTACCGCCGAAGAAGCGCAAAATCTCGGGATTTTTGTGCTTCCCATGCCTGTGCTCATGGATGGCCGCTGCTATCTGGAAGGAATCGATATACAACAAGAGCAGCTGTATAAGGCGATGAAGAGAGAATGTAAAGTATCCACATCCCAGCCTTCGCCGGGCAGCGTAGAAGCGATGTGGACTTCCATTTTCGAAGCCGGATATGATGAGATCGTACACATTCCCATGTCCAGCGGCCTCAGCGGAAGCTGCCAAAGCGCAGCGCTGCTCGCCGGTGAATTCGGAAAAAAAGTTTATGTTGTCGACAACCGCCGCATTTCCATTACGCAGAGGGGAGCGGTGTTGGAGGCAAAAAAGATGGCGGATGCCGGAAATACCGCAGCGGAAATTCAAAAACATTTGGAGGATACTGCTTTTCAGGCAAGTATTTATTTGACGGTATCGTCGCTAAAATATCTTCAAATGGGAGGAAGACTCAGCCAGTCGGCAGCTATGCTGGGTACCATTTTGAACATCAAGCCGGTCCTGTCCATTCAGGGAAAGCAGATTGATGTGGTCGACAAAGTGCGCGGAATCAAGGCGAGTGAACAGAAAATGATCGGAGCGATTCAAAAGGATATTGCAGAACGGTTTGCCGGCATTTCTGCGCAGCAGCTTCAGATTGCCATAGCCGGGACCTTGCAGAGCCAGGAAGAGATCAGCCAATGGCTGGAGGCTGTTCAGACAGCGTTCCCGGGCTGGACAATCGATTATTCTCCCTTGCCTTGCAGTATTGCGTGCCATGTAGGGCCGGGATGCATGGGAATAGCAGTTTGGCAAAACCATTACGGGAAAAGCCTTGCAGTGAAAGGGAATATACTGTGATCAGAAGATTTCGTCAATCGGATCTGGCGTTTGTGATGGACATATGGCTGGATACGAATAAAAAGGCGCATCATTTTATTTCGCCGGATTATTGGATGGAAAATTATGAATCGGTAAAAGAAGCCTTGCCGAAAGCAGAGGTATTTGTTTATGAAGAGGAAAAATCCCGGCAAATAAAAGGATTCATCGGTTTAATCGATAACGATATCGCCGGTATTTTTGTAGAAGAGCGCTTTCAATCAAAAGGCATAGGAAAACAGCTGTTAGATTATGTAAAACAGCTTAAGCCCTATTTGACCTTGCACGTTTATCAAAAGAACGAGCGGGCAATCAATTTTTATCGCAGAGAGCATTTTATGGTTCGGTCTGAGACGATAGATGAAAGCACAAACGAAAAAGAATGGATGATGACTTGGGAAAAAAGCAAAGAATAAATTTGTTTTTCAATCATCTCACAGGAAACAAGGCGGCGGGTGACAGGCCAATCAGGCCATGTGACCGCTGCTTTTTCTTTTACAAAAATCATTTTATCGGTTCATGGAAAAGCGAAAGGTGAAATCGCGGTGCAGGCAGGCGGATTTTTTCGGAAAACCATATTACAGGGAGTTTTATCGGACACATCGACCAGTAAAATGATAATGGAAGGAAAAACAAGCTGTTTTTAGGAGGAATGGTTATGGCATTTCGAATTGGTTTTTCGGCGGTAAAATCAGGAAAAGGCAAGACAAACGACATTTATACTGCAGATGAACATCCGGTACAGCCGCGCAAATCAGTGGTGCAGGTATACTTTCCAAAGCGCAATATGACGCTGTCCTACTACAATGACCGATTTGACCTGCATCAGAACGACATGGTTTACGTGGAAGGAAAGCTGGAGGGCCTGCTCGGCCGCGTCGTGGAAGTAAACTATAATTTTAAAATCAAAGTTTCCGATTATAAGCGCGTCATTTCTGTGGTGGATACCGATGTAAATGGGCAATTTTTTATGGCGGGTTCTCATTTTGTCACTTTCGATCCGAAAGCGCTCCCGGCTGAAAAAGCAATCACATGGTTTCGCGCGCCTTACAAAGAAGAGGACGAATTTGTCAGCGGAAGCGATGATACCGCGTTTTGTTTGGAGGATTTGTCCGGTATGAAAGTGAGCAGCGCCATTGCAGAACGCGGAGGGGCATATTATAGGGAAAACAGGGTGAGGTATCTCAGCATCGATGGAACACGCGGTTATGCCATTGTAGAAGGGACACAGGCATACGAGGTGGAGTTTGTTTACCAAAACAACCAAATCAGTGGTCTTGTCTGCTCCTGCTTCTGTGCTTATAACTGTAAGCACGAATTTGCCGCCATTTTGCAGCTGAAAGAAACACTGGAGATCATCAGCAAAGATTATGCGGCGGAATATGAACGCGGCGGATACTTTGCGGCGGTAGACAAAGGCACGCTGTTTTCTTTTGCCGTGGACGGGCGCAAAAATGGCAGCTTTACACTTTAAAGAATCGTTTGCGGCTTGTCAAACATCCTTTTTGGAAGCGCTCGCTTCCCCAATAGGCATAATAGAGAGCCCCATGAAAGAAAAAGCAGCGAGAAGAAAAAACAGCCGGATGAATTCCGGCTGTTTTTGGTTTTATTCTAATTCCTGATTTGCTTGAATGAGTTGAGCGATTCCATCTTCCGGATAGGATAAGAGCCTTCCCAAACGGTAGGCGATTTCTGTTCTGGCTTCACCTGTATAGGCGTTTTGGCGAAGAAGCTGTTCTTTATCAGACTTGATGCGGCAATATTCTTTCCAATCTTCTTCCTTTTTCCAATAGATGATGTGGTAAGTTCCTTTGTTCATCGAAACAGGGAACAAATCCGTTAACAACGGATCATCTATCGGACAAAAACAGGTCCCATATTGCCGGCATATTTCCCGGGAAAAGGGGAGCAGAGC
>JBJEQT010000001.1:0-5461 GCA_051881895.1 Oscillospiraceae bacterium | reverse complement strand
CGCTGTCTTCTACCGCAACAACATCATTCAGTAAAGCGCCGCCGTCAGGGGCAATATAGGCTTCGCCAAACATTTCGCCAACAGAAATATGGCCGAGAATACTGCGATTGCCCCAATAATCGTCCTTTTGGATATGCAAATTTCCATGGACCAAAACGGTGATATCGCTTAGATACTCACCTTGCCGCAAAACATACTCTCCCTTTCGATAGGTATAGAGCCGGGCGTTGAGACAGGACAGCATCGACGCGATCTCATCATCGCCGACTCCGGCGAACATCTTCGTCCTTTTGAGAACCGGAATGTATTTTTTCATAAACCATCTCTTTCTGTTGTAAAAACAACTGATTCGTTTGAATGATTATAGTATTATTCTGTCATAACATCAATGAAAATCGCAAATTTGGAAACGAAAATACCGTAATGTAAAAATAGTTTCAAAATGGAAAAGGAGAAAACATATGATCCGAAAAATCATCAAAATCGACGAAGAAAAATGCAATGGCTGCGGTGCGTGCGCCGCTGCTTGTCACGAAGGCGCGATTGAAATGATAAATGGCAAAGCCAAACTGACCCGTGAGGATTACTGCGACGGGCTTGGGGATTGTCTGCCCGCCTGCCCTGTAAATGCGATTGCTTTTGAAGAACGAGAAGCACCCTCTTATGATGAAGCAGCGGTGCTTGCTTCGAAAGAGAAAAAGGCGGCGCCGCTGCCCTGCGGCTGCCCCGGCACAGCTTCAAGGTGCATCGAGCCGCGGACCTGTGCCGCGCCTGCATCTGCGCCCAGCATGAGCCAGCTCTCCCAATGGCCTGTTCAAATAAAACTCGTTCCGGTGAACGCACCTTATTTTAACGGCGCGAACCTCTTGATCGCGGCAGACTGTACCGCTTATGCTTATGGTAATTTTCATAATGAATTGATCCGCAACCATACTACGCTCATCGGATGTCCAAAACTGGATGAGGGCGACTATTCTGACAAGCTGACCTCCATTTTTCGGAACAACGATATTAAAAGCGTAACTGTCGCGCGTATGGAAGTGCCTTGTTGCGGCGGCATCGTGCATGCCGTAAAAAAAGCACTGCAAGCAAGCGGCAAATGGATTCCCTGGAGAGTCGTAACAATCTCGACAGATGGGAAAATATTGGATTAACGCAAAACTCTGCCGATTGTTTTGCGGCTCTGCGTCCTCTCACCAAAACGAAAACAATAAAAGACCGCCGACAAAAGTCGGCGGTCTTTTACGATGGTCGGAGTGGCGGGACTTGAACCCGCGGCCTCTTGGTCCCGAACCAAGCACGCTACCAAACTGCGCTACACCCCGGAGATGAAAATATCCAGCCAAAGCCGGATATTTTCACTATGGCTGCCCGACTAGGATTCGAACCCAGACAAACAGAGTCAGAGTCTGTCGTGCTACCTTTACACAATCGGGCAATGTGACCTTTATTATTATACTTTTTTTCGTCTATTTGTCAATAGCGTTTTAAAAGTTTTTCTCCGCTTTCTTCTCTTTCTTTTTGGAATATTTTGTTGTATAATGAGAAGCATAAAATAAGGATTTCATATCAAAGGAGGATTTTTCATGGCAACGGTTCATTTTAACAAAGAAAGCTTTCAAAAGGAAGTTCTCGATAAAAAAGGCATCGCTCTTGTAGATTTTTGGGCCACTTGGTGCGGTCCGTGCCGTATGCTCGGTCCGGTAATCGATGAACTGGCCAACGAGCTGGAAGGCTCTGTTCTGGTCGGAAAGGTCAATGTCGACGAGGAAGAGGAGCTGGCCCGCCAGTATCGTGTGATGAGCATTCCGACCGTTTATATCTTTAAAGACGGAGAAGCTGTCAACCGTATTATCGGCGTTGTTCCGAAAGAAAAAATTCTGGAAGCGCTGAACGAGGCAAAATAGCAAGCTTTCCTGAAAGGGCCCGCTGTCACGGGCTCTTTTTTCAGTTGCGCGGCTCTCGGTATCGAAAAGCCGCAGGCCGGCTTTTCAAAGGAGGAATATATGAGTTCTTTTGCCCTAAAAACAATCGCGCTGTTTCTGATGCTTTTGGACCATCTTTACCAGTTCCTGGGTTTTACCGGTATGGTTCCCATCTGGTTCACCTGGCTGGGCCGCCTTTCCGCGCCGATTTTCTGTTTCTGCATGGTGCAGGGCCTGGCCCATACCCATAGCCGCAAGGTCTACCTTTTGCGGATGTATCTGTTTTCTCTGGCCATGTCCGTCGGGAACCTGGTGCTGACAGCATTGCTGCCGGATTCGCCCTCCGGCGGGATCCCCAACAATATATTCGCCACCCTTTTGCTCGGGGCCGCCATTATCGTCTGCATGGAGCAAATGGCAGCCGACCGGCAGAAAGGCCAGATGATTTGGATGTACTTTATCGGCATTGAGCTGGCGGGATTTTTTTTAGGCGATATGCTGACCCGCGCCGGGCAGACAACAGCGGCCCAAATCCTTCAAATCCTGATTCCCACGCCGCTCACGGTGGAGGGAGGCGTCTTCTTTGTCATCCTCGGCCCGCTGTTTTACTATTTTCGCTTTTCCAAAAAGAAACTGGCTATCATGTACCTGGCCTTTTCTCTCGGCTTGTGCCTGACTTCTTCCATCGCCTGGTATCTGCTCGGCATGTCCGTCTGGGATGCTTTTTTCGGTGTGCAGTATCAGTGGATGATGGTCTTTGCCCTTCCGTTTCTATGGCGGTATAACGGCAAAAAAGGAAAATACTCCTTCAAATATCTGTTTTACTTCTTTTACCCGCTGCATATCTGGATTTTATATACAGTAAGCGCTTTGTTACCCCAATAACCAAAAAACAGCCAGATTCTTTGAAGGATCTGGCTGTTTTTTAATGGACAGTCTGTGCCCGGATTAAAAAATGCTGAGATACAGTTTTTTGCTCAAAATTTCCAGTGCCCGGATTCCCGCCACACTGTTTCCCTTTTCGTCCAGCGCCGGCGAAAAAATGCCGATGCCCATGCGGGTCGGCACGACAGCCATGATGCCGCCCCCAACGCCGCTTTTAGCCGGTACCCCGACCTTTACCGCGAAGTCGCCGGAACCATCATACATGCCACAGGTCATCAAAATGGCGTTGACATAGCTGGCATATGCCGCCGGGAAGATCCTCTCACCGGTCGACAGGCTTTTTCCATGACTGGCCAATGTAAAGCCAATGCGTGCCAAATCCGCGCAGTCCACCCGGATGGAACAGGCGCGGAAATAACAATCCAACACTTCCTCCACATCATCCTGTATGATGCCGTAGGTCTTTAACAGATAGGCGAGCGCCCGGTTTTTGCTGCCGCTCCTTTTCTCGGATAAATAGACGTCTTCATCCAGGCAGATCTCGTTATTTTCTGCTAATAAGCGTGTTAGCCCAAGCAGGCGGTTGAATTTCTCCTCGTAGCTTTTGCCGGAAATCATGGTGCATATGGCAATCGCCCCCATGTTGACCATCGGGTTGATATGGTCGCTCAGAAGCGTCTGCTCCGTATAATTGATGGCGTCAAAAGGTTTTCCCGTCGCTTCCACGCCCACCCGGGAACGGACATAATCAACCCCATTGTCCATTAACGCCTGCAACAGCAAAATCGGTTTTACAATACTTTGAATGGTAAATGGTCTATGATAGTCCCCCGCGCGGTTGATTCTGCCGTCGCTGGACACCAGATAAATCCCCAAGCTTGCAGGATCTGCCTTAGCCAATTCCGGAATATAGCTGGCCAAAGCGCCTTGGGATGTAAAGGGTCTGCACTCTGCTAAAATTTCTTCCAAAAGCTCGTCCATTGTCCCCCGCCTTTCCCTGTTTACGATTAGAATAGCAGGCGTCCCTTTAAAAGTCAAGACGGCGGCCGGGAAAGGCGTAAACCGCCGGTTTTCCATTACAACAAAAGTTCCCGCAGGCGAAGCAGGATCTTTTTCTCCCGGCGGGACACCTGCACCTGCGTCATATCAAGGGCCCGCGCTGTTTCCACCTGGGTTTTCCCCTGAAAATAGCGCAGCCGTATCAGCATTTGATCTTTCTTTTCCAAAAGGGACAGGACCTGCCGCAGGGAAATACTGTCCGACAGCTCCTCTTCGGGTGATTGGACCGGCAAATCGATCTGCGGCGCACCTTCTTCGTCGCTGCCCGTCAGCGAAAGCACGGGCGTGGCGGCGGAAAGGGCTTCTACGACCGCCGAAACCTCCAGTCCCAGAGCGCTTGCCAATTCGCTGACGGTTGGTTCTCGTCCCATCTCTACCGAAAGCCGCTCTTTGGTCCGAACCGCTTTCAACGACAATTCCTTGAGCGTCCTGGATACTTTGACCGTTCCCCCATCCCGAAACAGGCGCCGCATCTCCCCCAGGATCACCGGCACTGCGTAGGTCGAAAAGCGCACCCCGCGGGACGCGTCAAAAGCATCGGTCGCCTTGACCAGACCCATACATCCTGCCTGAAACAAATCTTCATATTCAATGCCCCTTCCTTTGAATTTATGGGCGCAGGCATGGACCAGTCCCATGTTCTGCTGTATCATTTCATCGCGGTCGGCAATGATCGGCATACTTATTCGGCTCCTTTGGACAGGATCGTTTTTTCCAAGGTCACCGAGGTGCCGCGGCCCGGCTGGGAACGGACTTTTACCTTATCCATAAAGGCCTCCATCACAGCAAAACCCAGGCCGGACCGTTCCCCGGTGGTGCAGGTGGTGTACATCGGCTCCATGGCCTGTTTGATGTCTTCTATCCCGCAGCCGGCGTCCCGAACCCGAATGACGATCCTGTTTTTCTCCAGAATTTTCGCGTGTATGTAGACCATGCCAATCTGCTGGCGGTATCCATGGACGATTGCGTTGGTCACCGCCTCGCTCACCGCTGTTTTGATATCCGCCAGCTCCTCAATGGTCGGATCCAGCGCCGCCGCAAAAGCGGCCAGCGATGTCCGGGCAAACGCTTCGTTGGCCGACCGGCTGGGAAATGACAATTTCATTTCGTTTAATACTCTCATCTTTTTGCCTCCGTTTTCTCACAGCTCGCGCCTCCTGCAGGCGGCGACGAATGAATCGACGCGATCCGGTCCAGCCCCGCCAGACGCATTACCTTTTTGATGGAGGGAGATGGGTTGTGGATCTCCACTGTCCCTCCCCACTCTCTAATAAGCCGGTAACGCCCCATCACCAGCCCGATTCCCGAACTATCCATAAACGTGACATCCCGGAAGTCCAGGATCAATGTGTCAGGATGGATGCGTTTTACCATTTCATCGATTGTCTCCCGCAGATGACCCGCGCCATGGTGGTCGATTTCTCCGATCAAACAGGCCGTGACCTGTTTTTCTTCCGTATACAGCTGAAGCGACATCGCTGTTTCTCCTTTCCATGCTTGTCCCCAAAAAGCGGCAAAAGAAAAAGCCCTTATTCCGGTTTCTGATACCAGAATAAGGGTTTTCCGTTAAAATATTTGTCGCAATCGCGTGG